>VAXX01000308.1 GCA_005885115.1 Actinomycetota bacterium
TCGGCGGGATCGCCTGGACCCGGGTACCCGACGGCCAGTGGTACCTGCACCTGTTCGACCCGGCCCAGCCGGACCTCAACTGGGAGCACCCGGAGGTACGCGCCGAGTACGAGAGCATCCTGCGGTTCTGGCTCGACCGTGGCGTGGACGGCTTCCGGATCGACGTCGCACACGGGCTGATCAAGGCCGAGGGGCTGCCCGACGTCGGGTACGACGACCAGATGCGGCTGCGCAGCCGGGCCATCCTGCCGTACTGGGACCAGGACGGCGTACACGAGGTCTTCCGGTCCTGGCGCCGGGTCCTGGACAGCTACCCGGGCCAGCGCATCGGGGTCGCCGAGGCCTGGGTCTCCCCACCGGAACGGCTGTGCCGCTACGTCGCCGCCGACGAACTGCACCAGGCGTTCAACTTCGACTTCCTCCAGGCCCGCTGGTCGGCCAAGGAGTACCGCGAGGTCATCGACGCCTGCCTCGCCGCCTCCGGTACGGTCGGCGCCACGACGACCTGGGTGCTGTCCAACCACGACGTACAACGGCACGCCACCCGGCTGGGCAGCCTCGCCCGGGCCCGGGCCGCGACCCTGATGATGCTCGCGCTGCCCGGCTCCGCGTACCTGTACCAGGGCGAGGAACTCGGCCTGCCGGAGGTGCTGGACCTGCCGGCCGAGGTACGCCAGGACCCCGAGTTCCTGCGCGGCGGCGGCAAGCGGCTGGGCCGCGACGGCTGCCGGGTACCGCTGCCGTGGTCGGGCGACGCCCCGCCGTACGGCTTCACCACCGCGCCCCGCGCCTGGCTGCCGGCGCCGCCGTCGTGGGCGCCGCTGACCGTCGCGGCGCAGGAGCGCGACCCGGACTCGACGTTGTCGCTCTACCGCGCCGCGCTGCGGCTGCGCCGCGCGCTCCCCGCCGGCCACCCGACGGTGACCTGGCACGACTCACCCGCCGACGTGCTCGACTTCACCGGCCGTGGCGGGTTGCGCTGCGTGGTCAACCTCAGCACCGCACCGGTCCCGCTTCCGCAGGGGTACGCACTGGTCAGCGCCCCGGTCCCGGACGGCACCCTGCCGCCGGACACCGCGGCGTGGTTCACGCCTCGCTGATGTGCTCGGTCAGCAGCCGGGCCGCCACCCGGGCGATCCCGGCCTGTACCTCCTCCGGGCTGGGCAGCTCGTGGTGCTCGTGCTCGTCGTCTTCCTCGTCCTCGTAGTCGACATCGGAGTCGGCGTCGTCGTCCTCCTCCTCGCCGGCGTGTTCGAGCGCGGCGGCCCGGGCCACCGCGATCTCCTCGCGGATCGCCTCCACCGATACGTGCGGCGTGACCGGCTCCACCACGGCCAGCAGCGGCTCGTCGGTCACGATCTCCTCGGCCAGGGCCAGCGCGTGCGCCCGCTCGTACGGCCCGACCACCACCGCGTCCCACTGCTCCTCCTCGGCGGCCGGCGCGATCGTGATGATCCACGGGAGCTCGAGTAGCGGCGAGTCCGGCGGCAGGTCCAGCGTCATGAGTTCACCCACGCCGCCCATCATGCCCGAGCGCCCGGAGGAGCGTGTCAACGACGTACCCCGCCCGTCCGGTCAGGTCGCGCCAGGTGAACCGCAGGACCGTCCAACCCGCCCCGACCAGCCGGTTCTGCCGGTACCGGTCCCGGGCGAACCGCTCCGGCGTCGAGTGGTACGCCCACCCGTCCACCTCCACGACCACCCGCGCGGCGCGGAAGACCAGGTCCCCGATGCCGATCAGTACGCCGGCCCCGTCGTGGATCGGCGCATTGGCCTCCCACCCCTCGATCCCGGCCCGCCGCAACAGCCCGACCGCCACCCGCTCCGCCCCCGACCTCGCCCCGGACGCGGTGTACCCGACCAGCCGGGCGAGCCGCCCGGCTCCCCGCCGTCCGGTGTACGCACGCACCCGCCCGACCAACTCCTCCACCGTGGTCCACTTCTGTTGGAGCGCTCGATCGAGCAGGTCGATCGCCTGCTGATCGGGCAGCACCCGTAGGCAGTCGAAGACCGTACGCGGTCGGGTGGTGATCCGGACCCCGGATCGGAGCACCACGTCCCGGACGGGCAACGGGCCGCGCAACGGCAGGACGGCCGGCAGCCGCGGATTGGCTGAGGCCGGCATCGCGATCCAGGTCCGGGTGTCCTCGACCGGGATCTGGTGGAACCGGGCGGCGGACGGGCCGGCGAGCGCTCCGCCCGGAATGGCCAGCCCGGCCGCGAGGTCCGTCAACCGTGCCGACGGAACGGCCGACCGGTTCGCCAACACCGGCCCGAGCACGACGTGCCACTCGCCGACCTCGATCCGCCGCCGGACCTGGTAGTCCGAGTAACCGCACGCGCGCGCCTGCCGCCGGGTAAACAGGCCACTTTGCGCGCCAGCCACCTCGCTGAGCTGCCTCGGATTCCCCGTCACGATCGGGAAGCATGGCGCAGCCGGGACGGGCTTCGCGCCCCCTGTGGATAACCCCGACGGAGATCGCTGGTTGCCGGCGGAATCCTTAGTTTTCTCGGGGATCTGCCGGCAGCTAGCGATCTCCGGTGGCGGCGTCGCGGACGGGGCCGCGACCGGTGGCGCCGAGCGCGGCGCCGAACAGGAGGAGCTGGCTGAACAGGTACAGGAAGACGAGCAGGCCGGCCGCGGCACCGACGACCCGGTACGCGGGGTTGTGCGCGGTGTGCGTGACGTACACCCGCCCGACCGAGGTCAGCAGGGTGAGCCCGAGCCCGACGACGAGCACCGGTCCGAGCATCCGGCGTGGCCCGACCCACAGCCGGGGTACCGCCACCAGCAGCGCGCCGGCCATCACGAGGTTCACCAGCGCCGTGAGTACCGGCCCCAACCAGCGCGGCAGCACCGCCTGAACTCCGGTGCTGGCCCACAGGGACGCCGCGAACAGCAGCCCGAGCCCGATCAGCATGGCCAGGTCGATCAGCCGGCGCAGCACCATGTTGCCCGGCTGCTGCTCCAGTTGCCACATCAGCCGCTGGGACGAGCGCATCGCGTCCACCCAGCCGACCCCGGTCAGCAGCAGCCCGACCAGGCTGAGCAGCCCGACGGTGGCGCGCGCCTTGCTGATCGACTCGACCGACAGGAAGGGCAGGTTGCGCGCGAGGTAGTCGGTGGCCGTGCCGGCCACCCGCGGGTCGCCGGCCAGGACGTAACCGAGGACCGACACGGCGCCCAGGCTCAGCGCGAAGGCGGCGAAGAAGCCGTAGTACGCGATCGCCGCGGCCAGGCGCGGGCCGAAGTTCTCGCCATAGCGCTGGTACGCCAGCCACGCGTGGTTGAAGCCGGGCGAGCGCCGGCGGGCACGTTCGATCAGCCGGTCGTACGCGCGGATGAGGTTCACGCCGGACCGAGCGGGAAGTCGCGGTACGGCCGCCAGTGCCCGTCGGCACCGTGGACGTACA
>VAXX01000309.1:0-339 GCA_005885115.1 Actinomycetota bacterium
CGTACACGCTCTACCAGCGGCGGCTGAAAGAGGCGCACGCGCTCGACTTCGACGACCTCATCATGACCGTGGTACACATGTTGCAGGCGTTCCCGGCGGTGGCGGAGAAGTACCGGCGGCGGTTCCCGCACGTACTCGTCGACGAATACCAGGACACCAACCAGGCCCAGTACCAGTTGGTGAAGGAGCTGGTGGGGGACACCGGCGAGCTGTGCGTCGTGGGCGACGCCGACCAGTCCATCTACGCCTTCCGGGGCGCGACGATCCGAAACATCCTGGAGTTCGAGCGCGACTTCCCCAACGCGACCACCGTCCTGCTGGAGCAGAACTACCGATCGA
>VAXX01000309.1:470-3747 GCA_005885115.1 Actinomycetota bacterium
CTGCCGTACAAGGTGGTCGGCGGGGTGCGCTTCTACGAGCGCAAGGAGGTCCGGGACGGGCTGGCGTACCTGCGGGCGGTGGCCAACCCCGACGACACGGTGAGCGTCCGGCGGATCCTCAACACCCCCCGGCGCGGGATCGGCGACCGGGCCGAGGCGTGCGTGGAGGCGCTGTCCTCACGCGAGCGCATCTCGTTCAGCGCCGCGCTGGCGCGTGCCGACCAGGCGCCGGGCATCGCGCCGCGATCGGTCAACGCCATCAAGGACTTCGTCGGGCTGCTCGCCGACCTTCGGGAGCTCGCCGCGACGGCGCTGCCCGAGGAGGTACTCGAGGCCGCTCTGCAACGCTCCGGATACGTCACCGAGCTGGAGGGCAGCCTCGACCCGCAGGACGCCGGCCGGGTGGAGAACCTGCAGGAGCTGGTCAGCGTCGCCCGGGAGTACAGCGAACGGGTGGCCGCCAACGTCGCCGCCACCCCGGACGAGGAGGTCGAGGGGCCGACCCTGACCGGGTTCCTGGAGCAGGTGTCCCTGGTCGCCGACGCCGACCAGGTACCGTCCGACGATCCCGAGCACCAGGGCGTGGTGACCCTGATGACCCTGCACACCGCCAAGGGTCTGGAGTTTCCCGTGGTGTTCCTGACCGGGCTGGAGGACGGGGTCTTCCCGCACCTGCGCTCGCTGGGCAACAACCGGGAGCTGGAGGAGGAGCGGCGGCTGGCGTACGTGGGGATCACCCGGGCCCGCCAGCGGCTCTACATCTCCCGGGCGGTCACCCGGGGCGCGTGGGGGCAGCCGCAGTACAACCCGGCGTCCCGGTTCCTCGAGGAGCTGCCCGACGAGCTGCTGCGCTGGGAGCGCACCGAGGCGGCGTACACCTCGTGGTCGGGTACCGGCGGCGGGGTGGGCGGCGGTCGGGGCGGGTACGGGGCCAACTCGGCACGCGCGTCCCGGCTCACCGAGCGGCTCGGGCTGGGCGCGGCCGGGCTGACCACCGCGAGCGAGCTGCCGAAGGTGGAGGTACCCAGCGTCGCGGCCGGGGACCGGGTCACCCACCAGCGCTGGGGCGTGGGGCGGGTGATCGCCGTCGAGGGGGCGGGCGCCCGGGCGCAGGCGCAGATCGACTTCGGCGATCAGGTCATGTGGATCGTGCTGCGGCACGCGCCGATCGAGAAGCTCTGAGCTCATCGAGGCGGGCCTGTACCGCCGCGCGCAGGGCCGCCCAGCTCCGGTACCGCTGGAACGGGATCTCGAAGACCGCCGCGAACAACCGGGCCGCCAGTACGGAGATGGGCACCGCGAGGGCGAAGGTGACCAGGAACGCGGGCAGTCCCGGGGCGACGTACGGCCCGACGAGCTTGCGGCTGATCACCAGGACGATCGGTACGTGGATCAGGTACAGGCTGTAGGAGAACGTACCGAGGCTGCGCATCGGCCCGGTGTTCAGCAGCGACACCAACGGGGCCGGGCGGCCGGTGGCCACCGCCGCGAGGAGTAATGCGATCGCGGGAGCGACGGCGAGGTCGATCCAGTAGTAGTGGTTCACCGTCCAGACCGACCCGTTGGCGACGATCAGTACGAGCACCGGAGCGGCGGCGAGCGCGGCCAGCCACGGCCACGGCAGGCGCCGGATCCGGTCACCGGCGGCGAGGACGCCGGCCCCCAGTACCCCGACCGCGAACAGCGGGGCGAACTGCGGGGCGATCCACGTCAGCTTGTTCGCCGTGGCCGCCGCCGGGTCGAGCACGCCGAACGCGATCACGGGTACGAGCACGGCCGCGAGTACCGCGACGGCACCGGCCCGCCGCCGGAGCAGGAGCAGCAGCGGGAACAGGAAGTACAGCTCGGCCTCGACCGCGATCGACCAGAAGGCCCCGTTGGGTATCGGCGCGGTGACGACGTCCTGGAGCAGCAGGCCGTACACGAGCACCGAGCGGCCGGTCGGCGGCCCGGAGTGCAACTGCGGGATCACCGTCCAGGCGATCACCAGGCTGAACGCCAGCGCCGCCCAGTACGGGGGCAGGATCCGCCAGGCCCGGCGTAGCGCGAACCGGCCCGTACCGCCCAGCTGCCAGCCCTTGCGCGCCGGCGAGATGGCCAGCGAGAACCCGGACACGGTGATGAAGGCGACGACGGCGAGGTGCCCGTACAGCAGCCAGCCCAGCCACGTCGGACCGGTGTCGGCCGGGTACCCGTGGAAGGTCAGCAGCCAGCAGTGGTGCATGACCACGTACAGGGCGGCCAGGCCCCGGATCCCGTCCACGCCCTCGACCCGGTCAGCCACGGTACTCCGCCACGGTACGAGGCTATCCCGGCCGGAAAAGCAGTAGCGCCGGTCGGAGGACCGGCGCCAGACTGCTCAGGACAGTGGATCAGCCGTCGATCGCCTGGGTCTTGTTGGCGACGTCGACGCCCTTGGTGAGCAGGAAAGGTACCGGGTCAATGGCCTGCTCGCTCTGCCGGACCTCGAAGTGCAGGTGCGGACCGGTGGAGTAGCCGGTGTTGCCGGTGAGGCCGATCACCTGGCCGGCCTCGACCTTCTGCCCTTCGTGCACCAGCAGGACGGACGAGTGACCGTAGACGGTCGTCACGCCGTTGCCGCAGTCGATCTCGATCATCCAGCCGTAGCCGCCCATCGCGCGGGCGATCACGACGGTGCCGGCGTGCGCCGCCATGTACGGGGTGCCCTCCGGTACGGCGAGGTCGACGCCCCGGTGGATGGCCCCCCAGCGGGGCCCGTACGGCGACGAGACGCTGTAGTTCTTCAGCGGCAGGAGCCAGATGTCCGGGGCGAACTGGTCCACTGTGGACGGCGTACCCGCGCGGTCGTCGCCACGCGTCGCCCGGTCCAGCGTCGCTTGACGGTCCGCGACGTCGTTCGAGCTGACCGCACCGCTCGCACTCGCGGCGGTGAGCGCCGTGGGGTCGGTGGCATTGTCCGGAGAAGCGGCCGCGGTGCCCAGCGCTATCGCACCCGCGCCCAGGAACGCGGTGGTGACTACCGCCGCGTACCGGCTACGGGGAGGTGTGGGGGCCCGACGGCGCCCACGATAGCGGCCGTGATCTTCCCGAGAAGACACGTACACCCTCCGAAATCAGCTGGTGATCGGCTGTGAAGCGGTGTCCGGGCGATGCTGGGTGAAGCCCGGTGGCTTCGTTGCCGTGTCGTCATCCGGCGGTGGCCGGAAGGACAACAGGGGACACCGTAGCCAATCTGTTCGCCGCATCACAAGCCAAGGTGCGGTTTTCCCGGGCCAATCTCGGGCGACACGCCGGG
>VAXX01000310.1 GCA_005885115.1 Actinomycetota bacterium
TTCTACCGCGCACTGCTGTCCGGGCTGGACCTGGACCCGGCGGACGTACCGGACCGGAGCGACCCGGCCCGGTGGCCGGAGCTGCGGCGGGTGTTCGGGGCCCGGTTCGCCGCCCGTACCCGGGACGAGTGGGCCGCCGTGTTCGCCGGTACCGATGCCTGTGTCACCCCGGTTCTGACGCTGGCCGAGGCGGCGGCCCGGCCGGAACAGCGCGGATACCTGACCCGCGACGGACTGCTGCAACCAGCGCCCGGGCCGCGGTTCTCCCGTACCCCGGCGCAGCTGCCCGACCCGGCGCCCGAGCCGGGCCAGCACACCGGGGAGATCCTCCGCGAGTACGGGACGGGCTAAGCCTCGTCGTCGCCGTGGCCACGGCTGCGGGCGATGAGGTACCCGGTCAACGCCACCACGACCCAGACCAGTGCCGCGCCGGCGAACGCGAGCCACAAGGGCCAGCGGGTCGCCGTCGCGGCCACCACGACGGCGAAGCCGAGCAGGCCGACGGTGCCGAAGGTGGCGCCCCGGGCCTCGTCACGGGCGTACCGCGGCCCCTCCTCCTCCGCGACCAGGGTCAGGCTGGCCATCAGGATCGCCGGGAAGGCGAGGAACAGTCCGCCGACCTTCGGTCCGGCCAGTGCCGAGACCACGCCGGCCAGAGTGGATACCCCGGCACCGAAGCCGAACCGGGTCAGCCAGTCCCGCCACGAGGTCTGGTTGAGCTCGGCCGGGCGTACCCCGAGATCGGTCATGACAGCACCACCGCGTACCCGATGATCGCCACGAGCGCCCACGCCCCCAGCGCAGCCAGCGACCCTCCCCAGGCCCCCCACCGGCGCAGCGCCGGCACGGCCGTCAGGCAGTAGGCGGTGAACGCGACCGCGCCGACCGCCATGCCGCGCCCGGACAGCGCCACGTCCCGCGCGCCGCTGAAGGCGGCCGTGACCAGCAGGCTACCCAACGCCACCGACGGGGCGGCCGAGAAGACGCCCGCGAACCGCTTCGGGCGCAGCATCTGCGCCAGCACCGCGAAGGCCACCACGAACAGGCCACCGGCCGCCGCCTTCAGGAGTACTTCAGCGACCTTGGCACCCATCGCAACGGTGTACCCGCGTTGAACGCGAGGTAATCCGGGTACCAGACAGGGACGCTCGGCAAGGAGGCAACCATGTCCGCGCCGCACTCCACCCAGCAGGGTCTGGTGGTCCAGGTGGGCCGGTTACAGATCGACGTACCGCGATCCCTTGGGTACTTCGGCGGGATCGGTGCCGCCGTCGCCTTCGGCATGCTCGAACCGCCGCTGGCCGTGTTCATCGCCGCGATCCCGGTGTTGAAGATGCTCGGCAAGGCGGACCTGCCCCAGCCGTTCCGGTTCGCCGCCGAGGTCATCGACGGCGCCGCCAAGCCGGTCGGCGGCGAGGCTCAGGGTACGGTCCGGCTGCGCGACCCGGAGGCGGAGGCCGCCGCGGACGTGGCCACGGCCGAGTCGGCGCGGCGGGGCGAGGCGATCAAGGCATCCTCGCGGCGGTGACGGTTTGCCCGTCCCCGACGCGGGTACGCCTCACCAATCCCCCCAAGGAGGCGCCGCTGCCATGGCGACGACGACGCCGCGGACCGGCTCGCGCGACCGCGCAGCCACCGGCGGGCCATCCCCGCGCCGCGGCCGAACACGCGGCGCGGCACAACGAGTTGCGGGTGTCCCTTCCCCTGCTCGGGCCGGTGACCCTGCCGCCCACCGAGGAGCTGGCGTTCCTGGCCGGCGTCGGGCTGCTGGCCGTGGTCGGCGCCGTGGAGTGGCCGGTCGCCGTGCTGCTCGGCGCCGGGCACGCACTGGCCAGCCGGCGCGGCAACAAGCTGCTCCGCGAGTTCGGCGAGGCCCTGGAACGGGTCTGAGCCGGTGGGGTGGGCGCAGACACTACGGCTGCCGGGTCAGGTCGTCGGTGCGCTGGTATCGCGGGCGGTGCCCGCCGCGCCGGCGCCGCGTACCTGGGGCAGCGGCGACCGGGTACACGTGACGGTACCGGGACTGGGCTCGGACGCCGTACGGCGCCGGCTGGTCGAGCGGATCGCCGAGCTGCCCGGCGTCGACTGGGTCGCGGTCAACGCCGTCCTCGACCGGCTCGTCCTCGGCCTCGGTGACCCGCCCGCGACCGTCGAGGACATCGAGCGGCGGGTCGCCAAGGTGCTCGCCGAGGAGCCGCCACCGGCCGGGGCCGTACCGGGGCGGGACGCCGAAGTGCCGGACGACCGTTGGGCGCTGGCCCGGGCGGTGACGGCGCTGGCCGCCGACGCCGCGGCGCTGGCGGTGGCGACCGCGGGCCGGATGGCCGGCCGGATCCCGGGCGCGGTCGAGGCCGCCGCGCTGATGACGGTCGTGGACACCCAGCCGAAGGTACGGTCGGTGGTGGAACGGGCGCTCGGGAAGCCCCGGGCCGACCTCACCATCGCCGTCGTCAACGCGGCCGCGCAGGCGGTGGCCGGCGGAACGGCCGGGCTCGGGGTGGACACCGCGCTGCGGGTGGCGCAGGTGGCCGAGGTACGGCAGCGGCAGGTGTGCTGGGCGCGGCGGGAGCCCGGGCTGCTGGGCAGCGCGGCGTCGGTGTCCGCCGACCCGGTACGGGCGCACCGGCCGGTACCGCTGCCGGACGGGCCGGTCGAGCGGTACGCGCCCCGGACCGCCGCGGTCGCGGCCGCCGGTGCCGGCGTCGCGCTCGCCGCCGGAGGCGGTCCCCGGCGGGCTTCCGGCATCGCGCTCGCCACCCTGCCGAAGGCGGCCGGGGCGGGCCGGGAGATGTTCGCCTGCGTCCTGGGTGCGGTGCTGGCCCGACGTGGCGTGGTGGTCCTGGACCGGCAGGCGTTGCGCCGGCTGGACCGGGTCGACACGGTGGTACTCGACGTCGACGCGCTCACCACCGGAGCGCTCGTGGTGTCCGACGTGATCCCGTTGCCGGGTACCGACGACGACGCGGTACAGATGGTCGCGCACACCCTGTTCCAGGAGTCCACAGTGGACAGTCCGGTCGCGGCCGACGGCTGGCGGCTGGGTCCGCCGGAGACGTTGCACCTGCGCGGGCGGACCGGCGTACGGGAACAGCGACGGCTGCGTACCGCCGGGGCGGTGGCCGTCCTCGGGCTGGCGCGCGGCAGCCGGCTGGAGGCGGTGGTCGGGGTACGACCCGAGCCGGCCCAGGCCGCCGACGCGTTGGTGGCCGCCGTGCGGCGGGCCAACCTGACCCTGGCGTACGCGCACGACGGCCCGCTGGACGGCCGGGAATCCGGGGCCCGCCGGGTGCCGGGCGGTGCCGGGCTCGTCCCGGCGGTACGGCAGTTGCAGGGCGAGGGGCACGGCGTACTCCTGGTGTCCCGGCACCGGGCGGCCCTGGCCCAGGCGGACTGCGGGATCGGCGTCGCCGGACGCGACGGTACCCCGGCGTGGGGCGCCGACATCCTGGTCGGCGAGGACCTGGACAGCGCGGCGCTGCTGATCGAGGCCGCCGGTACCGCGCGGACGGTCAGCGACCGGGGCGTCGTACTCGCCGAGGCCGGCTCGACACTCGGTGCGGTGACCACGCTGACCGGGCGGCCCGCCGGAGCGGGCGGCCGGGCGCTGCTGGCCGTCAACGGGGCGGCCGCGTTGTCGTTGTTGCAAGGCGGTTGGGCCGCCGCCGAACTCACCCGGCGCCCGCTGTCCCCGCCGGTGTCCACGACGCCATGGCATCTGCTGCCGGTGGACAAGGTGCTCAGCGCGCTCGACGTGACGACCGAGGGCCTGTCCGCGCGGCAGGCCCGCCGCCGGTACCGGCCGGACGTCCAGACCGGACCGCCGCGTACCGGATTCCTCCGGGCCTTCACCGAGGAACTGGCCAACCCGCTGACGCCGATCCTGGCCGGCGGCGCCGCGCTGTCGGCCGCGATCGGCTCGGTCATCGACGCGGGCGTGGTGGTGGGCGCGGCCGGGCTGGGCGCGCTCGCCGGTGGGTTGCAGCGCACGCTCACCGACCGCGCGGTCGCCGACCTGCTGGCCCGGTCCGCGGTGATGGCGACGGTACGCCGCGACGGCGCGCCGGTCCGACTGGCCGCCGACGAACTCGCGGTCGGGGACGTGGTGTTGTTGTCGCCCAACGATGTGGTACCCGCGGACTGCCGGCTCCTGGAGGTCCACGACCTGGAGATGGACGAGTCGTCGCTGACCGGAGAGTCGTTCCCGGTGGCCAAGACGGCCAATCCCGTTGTGGCGTCGGCGGTCGCCGACCGGGCCAGCATGGTCTACGAGGGCACCACCGTCGCAGCCGGCCGGGCCACCGCGGTCGTGGTGGCCACCGGCGCGGGTACCGAAGCGGGTCGCAGCATGGCGACCGCGCAACGGGCCGGCGCGGTGTCCGGGGTGGAGCAACGGCTGGCCCAGATCACCCGGACCACGCTGCCGATCGCGCTCGGCTCGGCCGGCGCGGTGATGGCCGCCGGGCTGGTGCGCGGGCGCGGGATCCGGGAAACCCTCGGCGCGGCGGTCGGTCTGGCCGTCGCCAGCGTGCCGGAAGGCTTGCCGTTCCTGGTGAGCGCCGCGCAACTGGCCGCCGCCCGGCGGCTGTCCCGGGAAGGGGCGTTGGTGCGCAACGCGCGCACGATCGAGGCGCTGGGCCGGGTCGACGTACTCTGCTTCGACAAGACCGGAACCCTTACCCAGGGCCAGATCCGGCTCGCCACGAGCGATCCCGCGCTGCGGCCGGTGCTGGCCGCCGGGGTACGGGCGACCCCGCTGCCACGGGCCGGACAGCCCCTGCCCCACCTCACCGACCGCGCGGTCGTGGAGGGCGCGGCGGAGCTGGGGGTACGCCCGCAGGACGGGCAGCCCGGCTGGGAGCCGGTTGACGTACTGCCGTTCGAACCCAGCCGCGGGTACCACGCCACCCTCGGTACGGTCGGCGGGCGCACACTGCTCAGCGTCAAGGGCGCGCCG
>VAXX01000311.1 GCA_005885115.1 Actinomycetota bacterium
TACCGGTGGGCGACGTGACCAAGGGCCACGTGTTCAACGCGGTCGGGGACGTGCTCAACGCCGATCCCGCGAAACTGGAGATCAAGGAGCGCTGGCCGATCCACCGGCACGCGCCGGCCTTCGCCGACCTGGAGCCGAAGACCGAGATGCTGGAGACCGGCATCAAGGTGCTCGACCTGCTCGCCCCGTACGTCAAGGGCGGCAAGATCGGCCTGTTCGGTGGCGCGGGCGTGGGCAAGACCGTACTGATCCAGGAGATGATCGTACGGGTGGCCAACAACTTCGGTGGCGTCTCGGTGTTCGCCGGCGTCGGCGAACGTACCCGTGAGGGCAATGACCTCATCACCGAGATGACCGAGTCCCAGGTCATCGACAAGACCGCGCTGGTCTTCGGGCAGATGGACGAGCCGCCCGGTACCCGGCTGCGGGTCGCGCTGTCCGCGCTGACCATGGCCGAGTACTTCCGGGACGTACAGCACCAGGAAGTACTGCTGTTCATCGACAACATCTTCCGGTTCACCCAGGCCGGGTCGGAGGTGTCCACGCTGCTGGGCCGGATGCCCAGCGCGGTGGGCTACCAGCCGACCCTGGCCGACGAGATGGGCGAGTTGCAGGAGCGGATCACCTCGGTCCGGGGTCAGGCGATCACCTCGATGCAGGCGATCTACGTACCCGCCGACGACTACACCGACCCGGCGCCGGCCACCACGTTCACCCACCTCGACGCGACGACCAACCTCGAACGGTCGGTGTCCGACAAGGGCATCTACCCGGCCGTGGACCCGCTCGCGTCCAGCTCCCGCATCCTCGCCCCCGAGTACGTGGGCAAGGAGCACTACGCGGTCGCCTCCGAGGTCAAGCGGATCCTCCAGCGGTACAAGGACCTGCAGGACATCATCGCGATCCTCGGTATGGACGAGCTGTCCGAGGAGGACAAGATCACGGTCGGTCGGGCCCGCCGGATCGAGCGCTTCCTGTCCCAGAACACCTTCGTGGCCAAGCAGTTCACCGGTATCGAGGGCTCGTTCGTCCCGGTCAAGGAGACCGTCGAGGCGTTCAAGAAGCTGACCGAGGGTGAGTACGACCACTTCCCCGAGCAGGCCTTCTTCATGTGCGGCGGCCTGGAGGACCTGGAGCGCCAGGCGCGTGAACTGATGAAGAACGACTGAGTAGTCCCTAACGGTGGCCGTCCGGGGTAGCTGACCGGGCGGCCGAACCGTTCCTCTAGAATCTTTCTGACCCCCTTATGTGTTCGTGAGGAGACCGGTGGCCGTGGCCCGTCAGATACACGTCGATCTCGTGGCGGTCGAGGAGAGTGTCTGGTCCGGCGAGGCCGATCTCGTCGTCGCCCGGACGACCGAGGGCGAGCTGGGCGTACTGCCCGGGCACGCACCGGTGCTGGGGCAGCTCGCCGAGCCGAGCGAGGTACGCATCCGCAAGCCGGACGGGGACCTCACGTACGAGGTCAGTGGCGGGTTCCTCGCGGTCACGCCGGACGGCGTGACGATCCTCGCCGAAAGCGCCGAGTCCGTCACCCCGACGCGTTAACGGGCCCGCCGATGAAGATCGTGGAATGGATCGGCATCGGCGTCTTCATCGTGCTGTGCTCGCTCGGCCTGCTGTTCCTGCGCCGGGAGCTGATCGCCCGTGGGCGGGGCACCATCGAGCTGAGCCTGCGGCTGTCCACGCTGATCCCCGGTCGGGGCTGGTCGCCCGGGGTGGCCCGGTTCGCCGGTGACCAGATGCGGTGGTACCGGGTCTTCAGCCTGTCGATCCGGCCCCGGCGTACGTTGACCCGGGGCGCGCTGTCCGTCCAGGAGCGCCGTGCCCCGGCGCCCGCCGAGCGGCTGGTACTGCCGGCCGACTGGATAATCCTGCGCTGCACCGACGGGCGCTCGACGATCGAGATCGCCATGGCCGGTACCACCTTGACCGGCTTCCTGTCCTGGATCGAGGCCGCCCCGCCCGGGGCGGTCTCGATGCGTTTCGCGACCGGTTAGCCCGCCACCAGCTCGACCTCGTACCGGTCGGTGTCCTCCAGGTAGGCCGCGTAGTGCTCGGGCCCGCCGGCGTACGGGTGCCGGTCCGGGAACAGCAGCGTCCAGCCGTACGCCGGCGCGGCGGCGACCAGCTCGTCCAGCCGCTCCCGGGGCCCGGCGTGGAAGGCCAGGTGGTTGACGCCCGGGGCGAGCCGGTCGTGGCGGTGGCCCAGCTGCGCCGGGGACTGCTCCACGAACAGGTACACGTCCTCGTGGGACAGGGCGAACGAGGTGGGCCCGAACTCGTCCAGCTCCCAGCCCAGCTGGCCGAGCAGCCAGCCCCACGAGCGCCTGGTCGCGGCGAGATCCGGTACCCACAGCTCGATGTGGTGCAGCGCGCTCACCGCTCGCCGCCCGGTTTCCACTTCACGTCGCCGCCCGGGTTGGCCACCCGGCTGAGGATGAACAGCAGATCCGACAGGCGGTTGAGGTACGTGATGGCCAACCCGTTGGTACGGGCCGGGTCCAGCTCGTGCAGCGCCCAGGCCGAGCGCTCCGCCCGCCGGGCCACGGTACGGGCGACGTGCAGCAGCGCCGCGCCCGGCGTACCGCCGGGCAGGATGAACGAGTCCAGGGTGGACAGCCGGGCGTTGAACTCGTCACACCAGCCTTCCAGCCGGGTCACGTACTCCTCGGTGATCCGCAGCGGTGGGTACTTCGGCTCGGCCACCACCGGCGTGGACAGGTCCGCGCCGGCGTCGAACAGGTCGTTCTGGATCCGGGTCAGCACCACCCGGACGTCCTCGGCCAGCTCGCCGAGGGCCAGCGCGACCCCGATGGCGGCGTTGCACTCGTCGGTGTCGGCGTACGCGCCGATCCTCGGGTCGGTCTTGGCGACCCGGGATCCGTCGCCGAGCGCGGTGGTCCCGGCGTCGCCGGTCTTCGTGTAGATGCGGGTGAGGTGAACTGCCATGGTTCCGCGCTCAAGTTGATGGCGGCCGCGCTGCTGGCCACCGGGGAGTCGGTGATCTCGAATGTGCCGAGGATCACCGACATCCTCATCATGTCCGAGGTGCTGCGGCGGCTGGGCTGCGAGGTCGCGTTCGAGACCGACACCGTGCGGGTGGACGTACCGGCCAAGCCGGGCACCGAGGCCGACTACGACCTGGTCCGGCGGCTGCGGGCGTCGATCTGCGTACTCGGGCCGCTGCTGGCCCGGTGCGGGTACGTACGGGTCGCCCATCCCGGTGGCGACGCGATCGGCTCGCGGGGGCTGGACATGCACGTGTCCGGGCTGGCCCGGATGGGCGCGGAGATCTCCGGTGAGCACGGCTTCGTGATCGCCGCGGCACCGGACGGACTGCGCGGCGCCACGATCTGGCTGGACTTCCCGAGCGTGGGCGCGACCGAGAACCTGCTGATGGCCGCGGTACTGGCCGACGGGGTCACCGAGATCGACAACGCCGCGCGGGAGCCGGAGATCGTCGACATCTGCCAGATGCTGACCGCGATGGGCGCCCGGATCGACGGTGCGGGCACGTCGCGGCTGCTCATCGAGGGGGTACGGGAGCTGCGGCCGGTCGAGCACCGGACGGTGGGGGACCGGATCGTCGGGGGTACCTGGGCGTTCGCGGCGGCGATGACCCGGGGTCAGGTGACGGTACGCGGCGTGGTGCCGACCCACCTGGAGATCGCGCTGGACAAGCTGGTCAGCGCCGGGGCCGAGGTCATGACCATTCTTGACGAGGGCGCGCCGGCCTTCCGGGTCACCATGGACCGGCGGCCGATGGCGGTGGACATCTCCACGCTGCCGTACCCGGGGTTCGCCACCGACCTGCTGCCGATGGCCGTCGGGCTGGCGGCGGTCAGCGAGGGTACCTCCCTGATCACCGAGAACATCTTCGACGGCCGGTTCATGTTCATCAACGAGATGTCCCGGCTCGGCGCCGACATCCGGACCGACGGGCACCACGCCGCCGTACGCGGTCGGGAGCGGCTGTCCAGCGCACCGGTGCGCGCGACCGACATCCGCGCCGGGGCGGGGCTGGTGATCGCGGGGCTGTGCGCCGACGGGGTGACCGAGGTGGGCAACGTACATCACATCGACCGCGGGTACCCGGACTTCGTCGCCGACCTGAGCGGCCTGGGCGTCACCGTGGAACGTGACGTAGCTCCCGAGGAGCCGTCCTTCCTGTTCTGATCGGCTAAGTTACCGTTCAGGCACATACACGAGGAGGGCGGCGCGATGGCGGGTCGGCTTGGGGTGGTCGGGGCCGGACTGATGGGCTCCGGTATCGCCCAGGTGGCGGCACAGGCCGGCTGGACGGTGACCATGCGGGACGTCGACGCGCCGGCCGTCGAGCGCGGGCTGGACGGGATCCGGGCCTCGCTAGTCCGACCTCGTGGTGGAGGCGGTGTTCGAGCGGCTGGAGGTCAAGCACGAGGTGTTCCGGGCGCTGGACCGGATCTGCAAGGACACGGCGGTACTCGCGACGAACACCAGTGCCATCCCGGTGAGCCAGATCGCGGTGGCCACCGAGCGGCCCGAGTCGGTCGTGGGTACGCACTTCTTCTCGCCCGTACCGATGATGAAGCTCTGCGAGCTGGTGCGCGGGTACAAGACCTCGGACGCGGCCCTGGCCACCGCGAAAGCCTTCGCCGAAGGGATCGGCAAGACCACCGTCACCGTCAACCGTGACGTGGCGGGCTTCGTCACCACCCGCCTGATCGCGGCCTTCGTGGTGGAGGCGGTCAGGCTCGTGGAGAACGGGGTGGTCTCGCCCGAGGACCTGGACACCGCGTGCCGGCTGGGCTTCGGCCACCCGATGGGTCCGCTCGCGACCACGGACCTCACCGGGGTGGACGTGCTGCTCCACGCGACCCGCAACATCTACGACGACACCGCCGACGAGAAGTTCTTCCCACCGGAGCTGCTGCAGCGGATGGTCGCGGCCGGTGACTTCGGTCGCAAGACCGGCCGCGGGTTCTACTCGTACGACGGT
>VAXX01000312.1 GCA_005885115.1 Actinomycetota bacterium
CGACCACGAAGACCAGGCCGAGCCCGCGCCGGGCCGGCGCACCGTCCGGGGTGGTCCCCGGCGGCGGCTCGGTGGGCGGGACGCTCACCGGCGGGCGTACCACGACGGCCGCGGGCGCGGCCGGATCCCGCCAGGGGTCCCGCAGCGCGTCCGACCACCAGGCGTCCTGGCCAGTCCTGCCCGCATCCGTCACGATCGGCACTCTCCCGGTGGTGTCCACGCTGCCCGTCCCGTACCAGGATTACACGCTTCCGCATGTCCCACCGACGCCGCGGCCCCGGGCGCCTACGCTCTAACCCGTTCCGAGCTTCCGGAGGTGCCAGATCGCGACCAGGGAGATGCCGAACCCGCTGACCGCGTCGGCCCGCGAGTTCGCCGAGGCGTACGTACCGGAGGACCGGGTGATCCAGGTCGCCCGGTCGGTGGCCCAGGAGGTCGGGCTGGTCCCGATCCAGCCGGGGGCCGGGGCCGCGCTGCGCCTGCTGGCGGCGGCCGGTGGGGCGCGGGCGGTGGTGGAGATCGGCACGGGTACCGGCGTGAGCGGCCTGTGGCTGCTCGGCGGGATGCGCCCGGAGGGCATCCTGACCACGATCGACGTGGAGTCCGAGCACCAGCGGATGGCGCGGCGGATCTTCCTGGAGGCCGGGTACGCCCCGTCCCGTACCCGGCTCATCACCGGCCGGGCGCTGGACGTGCTGCCCCGGCTGTCCGACGGCGCGTACGACCTGATCTTCGTGGACGGCGACCGGGACGAGCACGCCGCGGCGGTCGCGGCGGCGCTGCGCCTGCTGCGGCCCGGTGGGGTCCTGGCGGTCAGCGGCGCGCTGGCCGGCGGGCGGATCGCCGACCCGGCCGCCCGCGACCCGCAGACGGTCGTCCACCGCGAACTCGTCAAGGCGCTGCGCGAGGCCGACGAGTGGCTGCCGGCCCTGCTCCCGGTGGGCGACGGCCTGCTCGCGGCGGTCAAGCGCTGATTCTTGTCGTACCCACCCGGCAGGGTGGTTCCCATGGATACGGTCCACACCAGCCTGCTGGCGGCCACGCCGCCGTACGCGCTCGGCGCCTCGATCCGGGCGCTGTCCGGGTTCGCCCCGTGTGCCGGTGACCAGACGGTCGACGGCGACCAGATCCGCAAGGCGTTCGCGCTGTCCACGAGTGAGGCGGTGGTCGCCGAGGTGGCGCCCCGTCCGGATACCGAGCCGGGGGTGGCGCTGCGGGTGTTCGCGGCGCGCGGGCTGTCCAGCGCCGAGACGACCCGGGTACAGCGGCAGGTCAGCCACTGGCTGGGCCTGGACGACGACCTGGCACCGTTCCTGGCCGTCGCGCGCCGGGACCCGGCGCTGCGGCCGATCCTCGCCGCGACCCACGGGCTGCACCAGGTCCGCTTCGCCTCGCTCGCCGAGGGCACCGTCTACTTCACGCTGACCCAGCGCTCCACCCAGTGGTACGCGGCCGCGCGCAAACGCCGGATCGCGGCCGAGTTGGGGCCACGCCTGTCGGTCGACGGGGTCGAGTACGTCGCGTTCCCCGAGTTCTCCGCGCTGTCCACGGCGGATCTGAGCGGCTTCGCCGGTAACCCGGCCCGGGCGGCCCGGGTCGCCGAGGTGGTGGCCGGGGTGGCCGCGCTGGACGAGGAGTGGCTGCGCACGGCGCCGTACTCCGAGGCGCGGGACGCGCTGCTGCACGTACGCGGGGTGGGCACCTTCACGGCGCACGCCCTGCTCCTGCGGGTACTGGGTCGGTCGGACGACACCCCGCTGGAGATGGCCCAGTTCACCGGGGTCGCCGAGGCCGTCTACGGCGCCGATCCGCCCAGCCCGCAGGAGCTACGCGAGTGGTACGGGCCGTACGTCGGCTGGTGGGCGTACCTGTGCCGGATCGGGCTCGGCTGGCTGGACCGCGATGTCACCGCTGCGCAAGCGGCGTGACCTGCTCGTGGATCGGTCCCGGGGTCGCCGCGCTCAGCTCGGTCAGCCAGC
Source organism: Actinomycetota bacterium (assembly GCA_005885115.1). Classification (GTDB taxonomy): domain Bacteria; phylum Actinomycetota; class Actinomycetes; order Mycobacteriales; family Micromonosporaceae; genus AC-43. The sequence continues at coordinate 1,980 of VAXX01000312.1, forward strand.
GCAGCAGGGTACGTACGCCCCACCCGGTAGCGCCCTTGACCAGTTCCCCGTCCGCGCCGTCCGCCCACGAGGGGGCCGACATGTCGATATGAGCCCACCGCTCCCGGGCGGCGCCGACGAACTCGCGCAGGTAGAGCGCGGCGATGATCGAGCCCGGCGCCCCGTCCACCGAGTTGCTGTAGTCGGCCACCTCGCCGCCGAGCTGCTCCACGTACTCCTCGGCCAGCGGCAACCGCCAGACCCGTTCGCCGGCCGCGTTCGCCGCCTGTTCGAGCTGCTCGGCCAGCTCGTCGCTGCCGGAGTAGAGGGCGGCCGTACGTTTGCCCAGCGCCACCGCGTTGGCACCGGTCAACGTCGCCAGGTCGACCAGCACGTCGGGCCGCAGCCGGCGGACCGCGTACGCCAGCGCGTCGGCGAGCACCAGCCGTCCCTCCGCGTCGGTGTTGGTGACCTCGCTGGTCAGTCCGCCGTAGTGGCGGATCACGTCGCCGGGCCGGAAGGCGTCCCCGCTGATCATGTTCTCCGCCAGCGGAGCCAGCGCGGTGATCCGTACGGGCAGCTCCAGACTTGCCGCGCCCAGGGTCGCGGCGAGTACGGCAGCCGCCCCGCCCATGTCCTTGCGCATCAACTTCATCGCCTCGCGCGGCTTGATCGAGATACCGCCGCTGTCGAAGGTGATGCCCTTGCCGACGAGCACGACGTGCCGGGTGGCTCCGCGCGGCCGGTAGGCCAGCTCGACCAGCCGCGGTCCCCGGGCGGAGCCGGAGCCGACCGCGACGATGCCGCCGAA
>VAXX01000313.1 GCA_005885115.1 Actinomycetota bacterium
CCACGAGATCGGCGCGGTACGCCTGCGTGAGCTGCCGACCGGTGGACGTACCCCGTTGGCGGCCGGACTGCGATGCGCCGCAACGGTTCTGGCGGCTGAAGCGCGTCGGGACCCGTACCGCAGACCGCTTCTGATCCTGGTCACCGACGGACGCGCCACCGCCGGACCGGATCCGGTGAGTGTCGCACCGCTGCTGTCCGGCATCGCCACCGTCGTGGTCGACTGCGAGTCCGGTCCGGTCCGGCTGGGCCTGGCCGGCCGGCTCGCCGCCGCGCTGGCTGGCCGGCTGCTGCGCCTGGACCAGTTGTCCGTCGACGGCCTGCGCGCCGTCGCTACCCAGAGGGCCGCCTGATGCCACAAGGAAAAGTCGAGCAGGTGACCGACGACGGGCTGACCACCCGGGAGCGGCGCCGCCAGCCGATCCTGGCCGTGCACACCGGGATCGGCAAAGGCAAGTCCACCGCCGCCTTCGGGATGGCGCTGCGCGCCTGGAGCACCGGCTGGCCGATCGTGGTGTTCCAGTTCGTCAAGAGTCCGAAGTGGAGGGTCGGCGAGGAGGCGGCGCTGCGGGCGCTCGGCGCGCACCACGCCGCGACCGGACAGGGCGCCGAGGTCACCTGGCACAAGATGGGGGAGGGCTGGTCGTGGCTGGCCCGGCCGGGCGAGGAGCGCGACCACGCCGCCGAGGCGGCCGAGGGCTGGGCGCAGGTCAAGCGCGACCTGGCCGACGAGCGGTACCGCTTCTACGTCCTGGACGAGTTCACCTACCCGATGAAGTGGGGCTGGGTCGACGTCGCGGACGTCGTGTCCACGCTGCGCGAGCGGCCGGGTAGCCAGCACGTCGTGGTCACCGGCCGGGACGCCGCGCCCGAGCTGGTGGAGCTGGCCGATCTCGTCACCGAGATGAGCAAGGTGAAGCACCCGATGGACGCCGGCCGCAAGGGGCAGCAGGGCATCGAATGGTGACGATCCCGCGGATCGTGGTGGCCGCGCCCGGGTCCGGGCACGGCAAGACCACGGTCGCGACCGGGCTGCTCGCCGCGTACGCCGCCCGGGGCCTCGCGGTGGCCGGGTTCAAGGTGGGCCCGGACTACATCGACCCCGGGTACCACGCGCTGGCCAGCGGCCGGCCCGGGCGCAACCTGGACCCGGTACTGGTCGGCGACGATCTGATCGGTCCGCTGTTCGCGCACGGCGCGGCCGGGGCGTCCCTCGCCGTCATCGAGGGCGTCATGGGGCTCTACGACGGGCGGGCGTTCACCGACGCCGGCTCGACCGCCGCCGTCGCCGCGCTGCTCGACGCGCCGGTTCTCCTGGTCGTGGACGCCTCGGCGCAGGGTCGGTCGGTCGCCGCGCTGGTACACGGTTTCCAGACGTTCCGGCCCGGCGTACGCATCGGCGGCGTGGTGCTCAACCGGGTCGGCTCGGACCGGCACGAGGCCATCCTGCGCGACGCCCTGGAGGAGGTCGGTACGCCGGTACTCGGGGTCCTGCGCCGGCACGAGGCGGTCGCGGCACCGTCCCGGCACCTCGGCCTGGTACCGGTGGCCGAGCGGCGGACCGAGGCGCTGGCCACGGTTGCCGCGCTCGCCGAACTCGTGGCCGGATCGGTTGATCTGGAAGGAGTCCGCGGGCTTGCCGGGTCCGCGCCGCCGCTGCCGGTGACCCCGTGGTGCCCCGTCGTGTCGCCTGTTTCGCAACGCCGGCCGGTCGTCGCGGTCGCCGGTGGGCCGGCGTTCTCGTTCGGGTACACCGAAACCGTTGAGCTGCTCGCCGGTGCCGGTGCCGAGGTGTCCACGGTGGACCCGGTACGCGACGAGGCGTTGCCCGAAGGGACGGCGGCCCTCGTCGTCGGCGGCGGGTTCCCCGAGGTGTACGCCGCGGAGCTGGCCGCCAACGAGCCGTTGCGCGCATCCGTTGCCGCGCTCGCCGCCCGAGGTGCGCCGATCGCGGCCGAGTGCGCCGGCCTGCTGTGGCTGTGCCGGAGCCTGGACGGCGCACCGATGTGCGGGGTGCTGCCGGTGGACGCCGCGATGACGCCGCGCCTCGCGCTGGGCTACCGCGACGCCGTGGCCGTGTCACCGAGCTGGCTCGGTCCGGCCGGTACCCGGGTGACCGGGCACGAGTTCCACCGCACCTCGCTGTCCCGCGCCGCCGGCCCGGCCCCCGCCTGGGCCTGGCACGACCGGGTTACCGAAGGGTTCGTCAGCGGGGGCGTCCACGCGTCGTACCTGCACCTGCACTGGGCCGGACGACCGGAGATCGCGCGCGGGCTGGTGGCGGCATGCGGCTGATCGGGGTCGGGGTCGGGCCGGGCGACCCGGAACTGTTGACGCTCAAGGCGGTCCGGGTGCTGTCGGGGGCCGGCCGGGTGTTCGTACCCGTCCTGGACCCGCACGAGGCCGGCCGGGCGGAGGCGACCGTGGCCGGGCACACGCCGCCGGAGCGGATCGAGCGGCTGGTGTTCGCACTCAACGAGCGGCACGACGCCGGGCGGCGGTACGCACACTGGGACGCCGCCGGTGCCCGGGTCGCGGACTGGCTACGGGCGAACGACGGTACGGCGGCCTTCGCGACCATCGGCGACCCGAACCTGTACTCCACCTTCGGATACCTCGCCCAGACCGTACGCGGGCTGCTGCCCGGGGTGGCCGTCGAGACCGTACCGGGGATCACCGCGATGCAGGCGCTCGCCGCCGCCGCCGGGGTACCGCTGGCCGAGGGCCGCGAGCGGCTGACCCTGCTGCCGGCCACGGCCGGGCTCGACCGGATCCTCGACACCGACGGCACCGTGGTGGTGTACAAGGGTTTCCGGCACGTTCCGGAGCTGACCGCCGCCGTAGCGTCCGCCGGCCGGACCGCTGTCTACGGCGCGCGTCTGGGCCTGCCGGGCGAGGAGGTGACCGAACTGTCCACGGTGGACGGTGAGGTTCCGTACCTGTCGACCGTCCTGATCCCCGCGCGCCGGGAATCCCGGGGAGGCAAGCTGTGACCGGCAAAGTGACCTTCGTCGGGGCCGGGCCCGGCGCGGCCGACCTCATCACGGTACGGGGCGTCGAGGCGATCCGTACCGCCGACGTCGTGGTCTGGGCGGCGAGCCTGGTCCACCCCGACGTGCTGTCCTACGCCGCCGGGACCGCCGAGATCGTGGACTCCGCCGAGCTGACCCTGGAGTCCACTGTGGACATCTACCGGCGGGC
>VAXX01000110.1 GCA_005885115.1 Actinomycetota bacterium
CACCGAGTTCTGGTACCGGGTCATCGCCTCGTGCGCCGCCGGATCGTCGAAGGCGATCGGCAGGGCCACCTCGCGGGCTGGAAGCTCCACAGTGGACAGTGCCGGGAGCCCTTGCCACGCCTGAGCCACCGTCTTCGCCAGGTGCGGCAACGGAAGGCGGGTCTCATCCACGGCGAGCAGCAGCGAGCGTACCCCCTCGACGGACTCGACGACGCCGTCCGGCGTACCCACCGCCTGGGCCAACAGGTGTACCTGCAGCCGGACCGCGAGGTCCAGCTCCGCGGGGCCGACCTCGACCAGCAGGTGGTGGTCGCCGGCCCGGCGCGCCACCAGCGCCGGCCGCTCCCCTTCGGCCGGCAGCGCCAGCAGCGCGTCCGGCCGGGCCCAGCGCGCGGCCCTCGGCGTGCCCGTCGGGGGCCGCGTTCCGTTGGCCTCGTCCGCCTCCTCCGGGGTCACCGGGACGAGCCGGATCCGGTCGCCCGGTCGGCACTGCGCCAGCTTCCACCGGTCGGCCCGGATGACCACCGCCGGTACGACGAACCCGCCGAGGCTCGGCCCGTCCGGCCCGACGATGACCGGGGTGCCGCCGGAGACCATGATGCCGCCGACCGGGTACGCACTGTCGTGGATGTTGCTCGGGTGCAGCCCGGCGTCGCCGCCGTCCCCGCGGGCGAACTCCGGGCCCGGCCCGACCAGCCGTACGCCCGTGCGGTCCGAGCGGTGGTCCAGCCGCCACTGCGTCTCGAACAGGGCCCGCGCCCCCGCGTCGGTCAGGTAGTCCGGGGCGCCGTGCGGACCGGGGATGACCCGGATCGTCCAGTCACCGGCGAGGTCCGGCAGGTCGGCGGACACGTCCACGGGGGTACCGGTGGGGACCCCGACCGGCAGCACGTCGCCCTTGCGCAGCGGCCGCCCCCCGAAGCCGCCGAACCCGCCGAGCAGGAAGGTCGAGCGGCTGCCCAGCGTCGGCGGGACGGCGATCCCGCCGGCCACCGCGACGTACGCCCGCAGTCCCGGGCCTTTGATCGGCCCGACGTCCAGCCGCTGTCCGGGCTCGATCAGCCTCGGGACACCCGGCGCCAACGGCGTACCGTCCACTGTGGACGATGTGGCCGCGCCGGTGACACAGACGGTGGTCGGTACGGTGAACCGCAGCACCGGCCCGCGCAGCACCGCTTCCAGTCCCGCCGCGCCGGGCGGGTTCCCGACCGCCCGGTTCGCCAGCGTGAAGGACCGGTCGTCCCAGGCCCCCGACGGCGGTACGCCCACCGCCCACAACCCTTGCCGTCCCGGCAGATCCTGCACCGTGGTCTGGGTCCCCGGCACCAGCACCTCGACCGTCACGGGGCGAAGTCCGTCAGCGAGATGGGCGTCGGGTCGTACCCGTTGCACGGGTTGTTGATCTGCGGGCAGTTGCTGATCAGCAGCAGGATGTCCCGCTCGGCGCGCAGCTCGACGTACTTGCCCGGCGCCGATACGCCGTCCTCGAAGGTGAGCCCACCGGCCGGGGTCAGCGGTACGTTCATGAAGAAGTTGATGTTGTGGGTCAGGTCCCGTTTGGTCAACCCGTCGCCCCACAGGGCGATCTGGCGCAGGAACGTGGTCCGGCAGGCGTGCTGGTGCCGGGTGGACATCCCGTACCGGACCACGTTGCTCTCCTTGGCGCAGGCCCCGCCGACCGTGTCGTGCCGGCCGCAGGTGTCCTCGACGATCGTCGCGAGGACGTCCCCGTCCACCGACAGCAGCCGGGAACCCGTGGTCAGGTACAGCGAGCCCTGTTCCCGGATGGTGTCCACGGCGCTGTACCGGTTGGCGTAGTCGTGCGCGTCGTACAGCAGCGTGTCGACGGCCTGGTTGCCGTACAGGTCGGTGATGCGCAGCCGTTGCCCGGCAGGGACCTCACCGATCCAGCCGGCACCCGGGGGTACGACGAGGTCGACCGTCACCTCGCCACCGCCTCGAGCGCGCGGGCGGACTCCGCCCGGAAGGTACGCGACGGGTCGTCGGGACCCGGTGCCTCCGCCGGCCCGACGGTGACGCGAACCCCGGCCGGAGCCCAGTCAGGCGTGGGGTCCAGCGGGTGCGGCGCGGTGGCGAGGACGACGAGGACGTCCTGCTCGGCCCGTACCGTCACCCAGTCCCCGGCGGTCGAATGTTCCTGCCAGGCAAGGGATCCGGCCCCGTCGGGCGCCACCTTCACGAACCAGTTCACGGTCGCGTGCAGGTCGCGCCGGTCCAGGCCGAGCGTCCGCCCGTTGGTGGCGTAGTCACTGGGCCCGAACCGCCCGGTCACGTGCCGGTCGAGGCTGTGCCCGGTGATCGCGTCGTGCCAGTCCAGTGAGGAGCCGGTGACCGAGCACAGCGCCCTGCCCAGGTCGGACATCAGGACCAGCGGCGGCCGGATGCACGCCGACATCTGCGCCTTCAGCGTGTCCGGGATGTTCAGCCGCTCCAGGGGGTCGGCCGCGGCGTACAGCAGCGTGCTCACGCAGGCGTTGTCGCCCAACGCTTCCAGCCTGATCGCACGCCCCCGGGGTACGACGAGCGACCAGCTCGCCGCACCCGGTACGTCCTGGACGGTTTCCGGCAATGCCACGGCGCGCCTCCCGGTGACCGGGACCCGACCGTCGGCCGGGTCGACCTGGCCTCCCGGGCTTTTCCCCCGCCGTGGAGCGGCACCGGCGGTGCCGCCTGCACCTCTCGGACCAGTCCCGGATCACCGGCGGAACCCTAGGTGCGCCCCGCCATCGTCGGCGGGTCGCACCGATTCCACCGGCTCCGGGTCACCGGCGTACGTCGCCAATGTTTCAGGCTTGTGAAAGAGTCCTCACAGCGCCCGCCAACTCCGCGGCCTCCGGCCAGGCGAAGCGGAGCTTCTTCGGCGAGCCGTTGAGCCGACCCGGTACCCCGCCGGGCGCGGTCACCGACGCGCTCTCCACGAAGGTGCCGCCGAGCGCCCGGTAGAACCGCTGCGCGGCGACGTTCTGTTCGAGCACCCACAGATACATGGCTGGGGCGGTGGCGCGGTCGGCGACGGCCGCGCCGGCCCGGGCGAGCAGAGTGGTACCGATGCCGGTGCGCTGACGGCCGTACCTGACGTGCAGGTTGTCGATCAGGCTGCCCCACCGGTCGTCGTCGTCGAACACGACGTGGACGAAGCCGACCAGCTCGGCGCCGTCCTCGGCGACGACGGTCAGCCGGCCGGTCGGGTCGGCGAGCCGCCCCGACCACAGCGCCCGGCGGTCGTCCACGACGTCGCTGTCCAGGAACGAGTCCGCGTACGCGCCGCGGTAGTGCCGGCGCCAGCTCGCCACGTGCAGCCCCGCCACCCGGTCCGCGTCCGCCGGACCCGCCGTCCGCAACTCCACCGCCATCAGACCACCTCCGCCCGGAGAGTCTGCCTGATCAGGCCCGGTACCCGGAACGGGGTTCAGGCGCTGGCCCGGGCGACCTGACCGCGGTGGTACGTGCGGACCAGGTCCTCGATCCGGCCACGTACCGCGATGAACTCCGGGGCGCGCTTGACCGTCAGGTCGCGGTCGTCGGGCAGGTCCACGTCGATGTCCGCGGCGATCCGGCCGGGATCGCTGGCGAGCACGACCACCCGCTGGCCGAGGAAGACCGCCTCCTCCACGTCGTGGGTGACCATGAGCACGGTGGTACGGGTGTCCCGCCAGATCCGTCGGATCAGTAGTTGCATGTCCTCCTTGGTCTGCACGTCGAGCGCGCCGAACGGCTCGTCCAGCAGCAGTACCTCCGGTTCGCACGCCAGCGCCCGGGCGATGGCGACCCGTTGGCGCTGGCCGCCGGACAGTTGCTTGGGCAGCGCGTGCCGCAACGGGGTCAGGCCCGTCTCGTCCAGGTACCAACCCACCCGCCGAGCCCGTTCGGCCCGGGATATCGGCAGCAGTTCCAGCCCGAAGGCGACGTTGCGTTCCACCGTGCGCCACGGGTACACCGCGCCGGACTGGAAGACCAGCCCGCGGTCGGGGCCGGGTCCGGTGACCGGCCGGCCGTCCAGCCGTACCGTCCCGGTCGTCGGCCGGGACAGGCCGGCTACCAGGGACAGCAGCGTGGACTTGCCGGAGCCGCTGGCCCCGACGACGCAGACGAACGAGCGACGGTCGATCCGCAGGTCGATGCCCTCCAGCGCGCGTACGAGGGTGCCCCGGCGCCGGAAGTCCTTCCCGACGCCGACCAGCTCCAACGCCTCGGCACTCATGCGACCCACTTCCCGACCCGGTCCCGGGCGACCCGCAGCACGATGTCCATGGTGAGCCCGATGACGCCGATGACGACGAGTACCGCGAAGATCTTGTCGGTCTGCAGGAACCGCCCGGCCCGGGTGATCCGGTACCCGAGCCCGGACTCGGAGTTGATCAACTCGGCGACGACCACGAAGTTCCACGCGGCGGCGGCATTGACCCGCATCGCGTCGAGCATCCCGGGCAGCGCGTGCGGCACCACGACCTTGCGCAGCACCTCGCCGCGCCGCGCCCCCAGCGTGTACGACACGTCGATCAGCGCGCCGGGCACGAGGCGTACCGCATCGGCGGTCATCAACGTGTTGAAGAAGACGGTACCGATGAGCAGGATCGCCACCTTGGACGGTTCCCCGATGCCCAGCCAGATCAGCAGCAGCGGGATGAAGGCGCTGGCCGGCAGGTAGCGCAGCAGGCCGATCACCGGCTCCAGGAACGACTGCCCGGCCTGGAAGCTGCCCATCAGGATGCCCAGCGGTACCGAGACGGCCACCGCCAGCCCGAACCCGATCAGTACCCGCTGCACGCTCGCCCAGGTGTCGGTGGCCAGCGACCCCGACTGCGCCATGTCCAGCCCGGCCGCCCACACCTTCAGCGGCGAGGGCAGGAACGTCGGCGACACGATTTCGCTGGCCGACAGCACGTACCACGCCACCAGCGGGACCGCCACCGACAGCGTGGTGAGGATCCATCTGGACCGGGTGCTGATCGGGCTGCGGATGGCGAACAGCCGCGCGTGCCGCCGCAGCGGCTTGCGGCGGGCCAGGTCCGGCCACGCCTCGCGGCCGCGCCGGGGCGGGTCGCCCCGGCCGATGTCGGTGTCGACCTCGTCGTCGACCTCACCACCGGCCGGGGCGTACGCCTTGATGCTGCCTTCCGGGTCAACCATCATGGTCACCCGGCGACCGCCTGGACGAACTTGGGTTCGAACAGGCCGTCCAGCGACGGCTTCTTGTCCACCAGCTTGGTCGACACGAGGAAGTCCGCGATCTGGTCGGCCTGGTAGTCGAGGTTCGCGGGGCTACTGCCGTGCGCGAACGCGTCGAGGTTCTGCTGGCGGGTGAAGATGGTGGTACCGGCGTCATAGCTCTGGTAATCGTCAACGCTCACCCCACCGCGCTTGGCCATGATGGCGGTCGCCTCGGCCTTGTTGGCCGCGATCCACGCCAGGGTATCGAACCACGTCTTTACGATCGCCTGTACCTGATCGGCGTGCGCCTTGACGAAGTCGCTGTTGAACACGAGGTGGTCGGGGATCGCGCCGGGGAAGTCCTTCGAGGTGGCGATGGCCTTGCTGCCCTTGAGTCCGAGCGCGGTCGTGGTGAACGGGGCGAAGACGCCGACCGCGTCCACCTTGCCGGCGACGAACGCGGCGGCGGCGGCGTCGGTGGCCAGCGGGGTGAACTGGATGTCCTGCTGGGTCAGCCCGGCCTTCTTCAACGCCAGCAACAGCAGGTAGTGGTCGACCGTACCCTGCTCCGCGGCGACCTTCTTGCCCTTGAGGTCGGCGATGCTGTTGATGCCCGGCCGCGCGATGATCTGGTCGTTGCCGGTCGAGTTGTCGTTGACCAGGACGATGGTCTGCTTCGCCCCACCGCTGACCGAGGAGAGGGTGTCGTTGAGGGTCTGGCTGTTGGCGTTCAGGTTGCCGGTCGCCAGCGCGTTGAGGCTATCGGTGTAGCTGTCGAAGTACTTCATCTCGACGTCCACGCCGTTCTTGGCGAACAGCCCCTTCTCCTGCGCGACCTGCCAGGGGAACCAGCCGGGCCAGGCGCTGAACCCGATGGTCACCTTGCCGCCGCTGACGCCGGCGGCCGAGGTGGTCGCGGCGTGGTTGCCGCACGCGGTGGTGCCGAGCAATATGGCGATGCCGGCCGCAGCCAGCAGTCGAGTGGCGATCCGACGGTGCATACCGTGCCTCACAGTTGATGAGGGGTCCGGCTGGGAGCAGCCCGACCGCGGCTGTCTCCCGGGCTTTTGTCCCGCCGTGGAACGCCGCGGTATCCGACCGCGACGTCTGCACCTCTCGGACCAGGCCCGCTGTGGACCAGCGACGGAACCCTAGGCGCGCCTCACCCGTGGTGAGTCGGTGAGCAGTACACCGGCGACCCGTTTCCCCCGCCTTGCTCCTTTGTTACGCACGTGTGTCGATGTCCTCACAACGTCGTGGCCTGCTGACGAGGTGGGCTGGGCCACGCCCGAGCGTTCGGCCCATGGAAGTCAGCCGAGCCGCGCGGGCCAGGCCGCCCGGGGCGATGGGACCGTACCGGTCGGTAGCTCCTCGCCGGCGGTACCGCCCGGTGCGCCACGCGCGACCAGTTCCTCGCGGGCACCGTCGAGGGCGATCCGTAGCGCGCCGGTCAGCGACGCGGCCTCGCCCAGCGCGCTGGACTCCAGCCGGGGCGGGAACGGGACGAGCGCGGCCACGGTACGGCGTACGGCGGGCAGGAGCTGGGCGTTGGAGCCGATCCCGCCGCCGAGCACGACGAGGTCGGGGTCGAAGACCGCGCAGGTACTGGCGATCGTCAGGCCGAGCTGGTGCGCCTCGGCGTCGACCAGTTCCCGGGCCGGGGGTACGCCGGCCGCGGACTGGGCGAACAGTTCCTCCACTGTGGACGGTCGGGGCCCCTCCCAGGTGGGCCGGGCCTCGATCGCGGCGAGCATGCCGTACCCGCCGGCCTCGGCGGCCAGCAGCTCCCGCCCGTGCCCCGGCCGCTGGCCGTGCGGCACGGTACCGGGCAGCGGCAGGTACGCCACCTCGCCGGCCGCCCCGTGCGCACCGCGCAGGAGCTCCCCGTTGTGGACCAGGCCCATGCCGATACCGGCGCCGACCGCGAGGAACGCGAACGTGGTGACCCCGGCACCGTGGCCGCGCCAGCGCTCGGCGAGCGCGGCGAGGTTGACGTTGTTGTCCAGGACGACCGGCGCCCCGACCGCCGCCTCCAGCGGGGTGAGCAGGTCGAAGGGGCCGTCGTCGCCGAGGTTGTGGGCGGTGGACATGGTACGTCCGTCGGCGTGGATGACCCCGGGAGCGGCGACCCCGACCCGGCGCAGCGGGCCCAGGGCGGCGCCGGTGTCCCGTACCGCGTCCCGGATCATCCGGGCCGTCTGTGCGGCCACCTGACGGGCCCCGGTGCCCCGGGTGGCCTGGCGGCGCTCGACGCGTACCGTCCCGGTCAGGTCGGCGACCGCGATCCGCAGGTTGCTTCCGCCGATGTCGACGGCGATGACGTACCCGGCGGTCGGGGCGATCTGGTAGCACGTCGGTACCCGCCCGAGCCCGCCCCGGCGTACCCCCGCCTCGCTGATCAACCCGATCTCTAGCAGCCGGCGTACCGCCTCCGCGACGGTCGGTCGGGAGAAGCGGGTCCGCTGAGAAAGCTCAGGACGGGTCAGCGGATCGCTGTCAAACAGGACGGACAGGATCGCCCCGGCGGTACTGTCACCATTCACGGTACCGAGTCTGACCCGGGAAAGATCGGATGTCTATCCGGCGGAACTCGATTCTTAGGCGGCGCCCGGGCTCTCCGGCAGCGGCGTGGCGGTGACCAGTTCCCAGGCCCGGTCCAGCCCGGCGGCCAGGCACCCGTCCACCACCGCGTCCGGCCCGAGCGCGCTGACCCGCAGCTCCGGTTGGACCGGCGCCAGGTGGCGCAGCTCCCGGCGTACCGCGTCCAGGAAGCCCGCGGCCTGGCCGATCCCGCCGCCGAGGATGACCAGGTCCGGGTCGGCGACCGTGACCACCGCGCAGATCGCCTTGGCGACCAGCAGCGCCTCGGCCGCGACCACCTTGGCGGCCCGTTCGTCGCCCTTGTCCGCGGCGGCGAAGACGTGCCGCGCGGAGACCGGTCCGCGCATGCCGGTGCGCCGGGCGGCCCGGACGATCCCGGCGGCCGAGGCGGCCGCCTCGAAGCTGCCCCGGCGCCGGGCGTCCCGGGCGTCGCTGCTGTCCTCGTGCCCGAGCGGGAGGTACCCGATCTCGCCGGCGGCGCCGTGGGCGCCGCGGTGCAGCCGGCCGCCGAGCACGAGCCCCATGCCGATTCCGGTACCGACCGAGACGAACGCGAAGCTGTCCACCTGCCGGCCGTGCCCGTGGGAGCGCTCGGCGAGCGCGGCCGCATCCACGTCGTTGACCATCACGAGGTCGGCACCGAACGCCCGGCGCAACTGGGTGAGGACGACCGGCCGCTCCCACCCGGTCAACGCGCCGGCCAGCGCCAGCGCGTCCCGTCCCGGGTCGTACACGCCGGGGCTGCCCAGGACGACCTGGGTGATTCCGGGCAGGTCGACACCGACCTCGGCGCACAACTGCTCGGCGAGCTGGACGAGCTGGGCCACCCGGCCGTGCCCGCCGGCCGCCTGGGACCGCAGCGAGGCCCGGGCCCGGACGGTGCCGGTCAGGTCGCCGATCGCCCCGCGCAGGTACTTGCGCCCGACGTCCAGGCCCAGGACGAAGCCGGCTTCCGGCCGGATCTCGTACAGCACGGCGGCCGGGCCGGGCAGGCCGGTACGGGTGCCGGACACGCGTACGAGTCCGGCGCGCTCGAGGTCGGCCAGTACCCCGGAGACGGTCGGCTTGGAGAGGCTGGAAATCCGGGCGAGATCGGCGCGGGACACCCGTCCTGCTCGCCGAATGTGGTCAAGTAGCAACTGTTCGTTCATGCTCCGCATCAGTTGCTGGCGGGCGGGGACGCTCGGTCCGGCCATCTCTGCCACGCGCCGCCCTCCTTGGTTTCGGTTCGGTAGCGATCCCTGACTGGGGGCCTTGCACCCGCGGAGATTGGTAGTTTAGTTTACTAACAAACTTCCGGACAACGACCGTGTCGACGATCATGAGGCAAGGCACTGACATGCGAGAAGCGCGTAGCTCCCTCCTCATGCGGACGGTCTTCCTGATCGGTGCACGTAAATGGCCCCGGTGCGGCCGGGAGACCCCCGGTCACGGGGCGGTGGCGTGAGCGCGAGGATGTCGCCAGAAGCTGCTGCGGCACGCCAGGACAGATAAAGATCAGAAGGGACATAGGATGAGACGCAAAACCGCGCTCGTCGTCGTCACGGCGTTAAGTCTGCTCACGGCGGCCTGCGGGAAATCGACGACCGGCACCAACACCGCGACACCGGCGCCGACCAAGTCGTCGTACAAGCAGGGCGGCACGGTCACCATCGCCAACACCCAGGGCCAGACCTGGACCTGCCAGTTCAACCCGTTCAACCCGGCGGTCAACGCCGAGTCGCTCGGGTTCATCTACGAGCCGCTGGTGTACGTCAACCTGCTGCAGAACCAGGCCGAGACGCCGATGCTCGCCTCGGCGTACAAGTGGAGCGACGACAAGAAGAGCGTCACCTTCACCATCCGCGACGGGGTCACCTGGAGCGACGGCCAGCCGTTCTCGGCCGACGACGTGGTGTTCACGTTCAACCTGATGAAGCAGACCCCGGCCGTCGACCTGTACTCCCTGTGGAGCGGCGCGGGCCTGCAGAGCGTCAGCGCCAGCGGCAACCAGGTCACCCTGGCCTTCAACGCCGTGGCGACGCCGTACTTCTACAACTTCGCCGACCAGGTCGGGATCGTGCCCAAGCACATCTTCTCGACCGGCGACGCCGCGGCGCACCCGGACACCTGGGAGGACAAGGCCCCGGTGGGTACCGGTCCGTTCAAGGTGGACCCGTGCACGCCGAACAACATCCAGTACACCGCGAACGCGACGTACTGGCAGAAGGGCAAGCCGTACATCCAGAAGGTCGAGTACCCGGCGTACCTGGACAACGCGCCGGCCAACCTGGACCTGGCCAGTGGCAAGGCCCAGTGGGGCAGCCAGTTCATCCCCGGCATCAAGGCGGCCTACCTGGACAAGTCCCAGGGCAACAACACCTGGTCGCCGCCGGTCGTGAACGTCGAGATCTTCCCGAACCTGGACCCGTCGCACAAGGTGACCAGCCAGCTCGCCGTACGCCAGGCGATCGCGCTGGGCATCGACCGGACCAAGATCTCGGCGATCGGTGAGGATGGCCAGCAGCCCGCGGCCAACCAGAGCGGCGTCGTCGTGCCGACGTTCAGCAAGTACTACGACGAGGCGGCCGTGAAGTCGGCCGGTCTTGACGCCCCCAACGCGGACAAGGCCAAGCAGCTGCTCGCCTCCGCCGGGTACTCCGCGGCCAAGCCGCTGAAGCTGAACATCATCACGATCCAGGGGTACACCGACTGGGACGCCTCGCTCGCGGTCATCAAGCAGAACCTGGCGGCGATCGGCATCCAGATCAACATCCAGGACCTGGCCCAGCAGACCTACGACGACAAGCTCTACAAGGGCGACTACGACCTCGCGTACGGCAGCGAGCCGGCGGGTGGCCCGACGCCGTACTACGAGCTGCGCCAGATGCTGTACTCGAAGGCCTCGGCCAAGATCGGCGACGACGCGGCCAGCAACTACGTGCGGTACACCAACCCCGACGTGGACAAGCTGTTCGACCAGTACCCGACCGCGGACGACGCGACCCA
>VAXX01000314.1 GCA_005885115.1 Actinomycetota bacterium
CTCGCGACGGTCGTACTGTCCGACGGCACCGACATGGCGGCGCTGCGCCAGTTCCTCGCCGAACGGGTACCCAAGTGGCAGCTTCCCGAGCGCTGGGCGCTGATCGCCGAGGTACCGAAGACGAGCGTGGGCAAGTTCGACAAGAAGGTGCTCCGGCACCGGTACGCCGAGGGCGAGTTACCCGTGCAGGTGCTCGCATGAGCCGCAAGCGGTGGTACTGGCTGCTGGTGATCCCGGCCGTGGTACCGCTGCTCGTCCCGCTGTACGACCGGGTCGACCCGACCGTGTACGGATTCCCCTTCTACTACTGGGGACAGCTCGCCTTCGTGGCGCTGGCGATGCTCACCATGACCGTGGTCCGTGTGCTGACCAGGCGGCGATAGCATGCCGCACCGCGTCGAGATCAGCGTCTTCGTCGGCATGTTCGTCGCCGTCGCCGGGCCGGGGTTGCTGGCCGCCCGCTGGCGCCGCCCCGCCAGCTTCAACGACCTGGACTCGTGGGGCCTGGGCAGCCGCAGCTTCGGCCCGTACGTGTCGTGGTTCCTGCTCGGTGGGGACCTCTACACGGCGTACACGTTCGTGGCGTTGCCGGCGCTGATGTACGGGGTCGGGGCGGCCGGGTTCTACGCCGTACCGTTCGCAATCGTCGGGTACCCGCTCGGGTTCGTCGCGCTGACCCGGCTGTGGTCGGTGGCGCACGTACACGGTCTGGTCACCCCGGCCGACTTCGTCCGCGCCCGGTTCGGCTCCCGTGGGCTGGCACTGCTCGTCGCGGTGACGGGGATCGTGGCGACCATGCCGTACATCGCCCTGCAACTGATCGGCGTCGAGGCGGTGCTGACCACCCTGGGCGTACCGGGGAAGTGGCCGCTGGCCATCGCGTTCGCGGTACTGGCGATCTTCACGTACCACTCGGGGCTGCGGGCGCCGGCACTCATCGCGTTCGTCAAGGACATCCTGCTCGGGTACGTGGTCCTCGCCGTCCTGCTGACCGTCGGGATGACCTGGAACGCCTGGGGCGGGGTGTTCCACTCGGCCGAGCTGAAGTTCCACACCCGGGGTCCGCTGCTGCCGGCCAGCGGACAGCTCGGGTACGTGAGCCTCGCGCTGGGTTCGGCACTGGCCATCTTCCTGTACCCGCACGCCATCACCGGGGTGCTCGCCGCGCGGAACCGGGAGACGGTCCGCCGGACCATCGCCACCCTGCCGATCTACACGGCGATGCTGGGACTGGTGGCACTGCTGGGTTTCACCGCGATCGCCTGGGGCGTCAAGCCGGTCGGCGGGGACCACAACACGGTACTTCCCGCGCTGCTGCACGGATTCCTGCCCGAGTGGCTGGCCGGCTTCGCGTACGCGGCGATCGGCGTCGGGGCGCTCGTACCCGCCTCGGTCATGTCGATCGCCACCGCGAACCTGTTCGCGCGCAACATCTACCGCGAGTACCTGCGGCCCGCCGCCAGTCCCGCGGCCGAACTGCGGGTCAGCAAGCTGGCCTCGCTCGCGGTCAAGCTCGGCGCGGCCGGTTTCGTGCTGCTGCTCAACCCGCAGTTCTCGGTGGACCTGCAACTGATCGGCAGCGTGGTCATCCTGCAGACGCTGCCCGCCGTGGGACTGGGCCTGTACACCAGTTGGTTCCACCGGCGCGCGCTGGTCGCCGGCCTGCTCTGCGGCCTGGCCACCGGGGTCGCGCTGCTGTACCAGACCCCGCAGCTCGCCCCGACCGGACGGGTGGTCCGGGCGCACTTCGGCGGATCGTCCTGGTCCCTGGCACACCTCGGTATCCACAATGGACAGTCGATCTACATCGGGCTCATCGCGCTGGCGGTGAACCTGGTGGTGACCGTCGGGCTCACCCCGGTCCTGCGCGCGACCGGGGTACCGGACGGGCTCGACATCACCTGGAAGCACGACTACGAGGCCGACGAGGGCGACCCGTCGGTACGCCGGCTGTCCGAACTGGTCGACGGCGGCCCGATGAACCCGGTGGTGTACGAGCAGGCCGTCCCCCGCCACGGCCAGCCCGTACCACCGTCCACAGTGGACTACCGGATCCGCCGGTAGCGCTCAGGCCGGCCGGTGGTGCCTCGGATCGTCCTCGGCGGGATCGACGGCACCGCCGGTACGGGGATCCCCGATCCGGCCGGTCGGTACCGGTCCGGACGGTGGCGGGAGGTGGACCTCACCCGGGCGTACCACGTCGGAGTCACCCGCCCGGCTCATCAGCCCCGGGTTGGCCAGGAGCTGGCGGACGAGGTCACCGCCGTCGATCACGCCACCGAGCCGGTGCCCGACCGCCTGCGCGAGGCTGATCCGGGCGCCCCTGGCGGGTACCGACGGGCGCGGCCGACCGGTGATCACGTCGCTTCCGGGCATCGCTTCCACGCCACCGCCGGCGTCGCCACCACCGGGCTGGTCACCCGGTTGGTCACCCGTCGGGCCGTCGTTCCCGGAGTCCCCCGATCCGCCGCCGGAGACGACCGCGCCGCCCCCGTCGTGTTCGGTATAGGCCGGTACCGGTATGCCGTTGAGGATGTCGTCGATGAACAGATCCAGGTACCGCAGGTAGTCCATCCGCTCGACGTCATCGGTGTTGGGACCGTCCGGGCGGGACTCGCCCTCCTCCAGGACCCGCAGGATCTCCGCGTCGATCATCTCGTGCGCGTCCTTGATCTGCTGTTCCAGCGATGGCACCACCGGCGGGTCCGGCTCCGGTGGCTTCGGTATGGCGCCCATGGCTCCCCCTCAGACGATCGTCGGCCACCCCAGGAGCCGGTCCTGACGTTACCCCGCTGACCGCCGCGACGTCCCCGGGCGGTGATGGTTGACATCGCCCGGTCCGTTGCTAGGTTGATAGATATCGATCAAATGCGCGAATCCTGGGGAGCGCACGATGATCCACAACCTTGCCCGCCGTACCGCCATCGTCGCGGCCGCCATTCTCGCCAGCGTCTTCCTGATCGCGGCGCCGGCCCGGGGGGAGCTTTTCCATCCGCGGCAGCAGTGGCTGCGCGAGGCCACGAACGGACTGTTCCTGCACTGGGGAATGCGTACCGCGCCGGGCCACCAGGACTGCGCCGCCTGGGAACAGGCGGTCACCGACGGCGGCTGGGACGCCAACTACTGGGTCACCGAGGGGCTCAAGCTGCACGTCCAGTACCTCGTGCTGGCCTCGTTCCACAGCCGGCTCGGGTACGCCCGGGCGTGGCCCTCGGCGATCCCCGGTAGCTGCAGC
>VAXX01000315.1 GCA_005885115.1 Actinomycetota bacterium
GCCCAGCGGCTGTCCAGTACGTCGATCCCGGGCTTGGTCCGCAAGGCGAGGATGTTCGCGCCCGGGGCGGTGTGGCTGACCAGAAACTCGGCGGCCGTCGCCCCGTACGCGTACCCACCGATCGGGTGGATCGACGTGACCGGGCAGTCGGTGTTGACATTGCGGTCGAAGACAACGACGGGAACCCCGGTGGCACAAGCCTTTTCGACCGCCGGTGTGAGGGCGAGTGTGGTATTCGGGGAGACGACGATGGCATCGCACGTGGCGGCGGTGAAGCCGGCCAGATCCCGGATCTGCTTGTCGTCCTTGCCCCCGGCCAGCGCAACGGTGAAGGTGCCGATCTGCGGGTGCAGCTTCACTTCGGCGTGCATCGTGGCGTATCCGGTGAGGCGCCACGGGTTGAGGTCGGCATTGGAGAAGCAGACCTTCCAGGGTGCTGGCTTGCGGTACCGCGTGGTGTCCACCCAGGACGGCTCGATCGCCTGTAGCCACGGCTGCGCGGCCGGTCCTTCCGGTGTCTTTCCACGCTGCGCGAGTTGCCGGTCGAACGCGGCCTTGTTGAAGGCGACACTGGCCTGCGCCTTGGGAATGGTCGCGCCCTGGCTGCTCTGACAACCCGACACCATACAGGCAACTATCAACAATAGCGCGGTACGGGAACGCATCGGTGCCTCCGGTTCGGCTATCCGGCGGTTGCCGGCCGGGCGTTGACGGCGATCGGTTCGGCGATGCCGTCGGGCATGGCCGCGAAGTTGCGTACCCGGGCGAGGAGTGTCGCGGTGACCTCCTGCCCCCGGGACACGAGTACGGTGCCTCCGCCGGTCTTGATGTCCGCCTCCAGCACCATTCCCGGCGCCAGGTCGGTGACCTTTACCAGCCTGGTCTCCACGTACCCGGCGCCGGTCACCACGGCGTCGAGGCGCTCCAGCAGGTTCGGGTCGTACCGGCCGGGCCGCTTGCGCAGGACGGTCACCGCGTACGCCTCGGAGGTGCCCCGGGCGGTCAGCTCCTCGAAGTCGTGCACCAGTCGCAGGATCCGCGCACCGAGCGGGATCTCCTCGCCGGTCACGCTGTCGGCGGGGTGACCCGTGCCGTCGTACGCCTTGCCGGAGTACCGGATCACCGTGCGTACCGGCTCCAGGCGCGGGATGGTGGACAGCAACTGTTCGCTGACATCGGGTACCGCCTCGACCATCGCCTTCTCGGTCGAGGTCAGTTCCAGGCCGCTCTCCATCCGCCGGGTGACCGCGGGTGGCAGGGACACCGCGCCGAGTTGGGCGAGCGCGGCCGCCAGGTCGATCGCCCACCGGTCCGGCGCCTGGAGCTGGTCGAGCAGCGCCGAGGTGAGCCGCCGGATCCGGTTGGTGTGGGCGAACACCGCCGGGTTGCTCAGTGCCAGCACATCCATCAGCGCGCGGACGCTGCCCTGCAGGGTCTCCTCCAGCAGTACCCGCTCGGCGAGCCGCAACTGTTGGTAGGCAACGGAATCGTGCAGCGCGCCGATCAGCTCGTCCTGGCCGACCGGCTTGAGCAGCAGGCGGAACACCTGACCCTGGTTGACCACCGCGGCGGTACCGGCGAGGTCGGCCTGCCCGGTCAGGAGTACCCGCGTGGTGTCGGGCGCGGCCCCACGGGCAGCCGCGAGAAACGTCGCCCCGTCCATGCCCGGCATCCGGAAGTCGGAGACGACGACCACGAACGGACCCTTGTCCCGCAACACGTTCAGGCCCTCGGCCCCGCTGCCCGCCGTCTCGATGCTGAACTCCCGGCGTAACTGGCGCCGCAGCGCATCCAGGAGGTTCGGCTCGTCGTCGACCAGCAGGATCCGCGGGTTCGCCGCCGCGTCAGTCATCCTCGTCCGTCCGTTCCTGGTGCAGGTTGGCCCGCCACCGGTCCACCCGCTCACGCATGTCCGGTTCGAGCTGCTCCTCGTCGACCTGCGGCACGTCGTCCCACGCGCTGCACACCGGGCCCAGCTCGGCCTCCACGATGCGGTGCGCCATCACGACCGTTGGCACCACGCCGGGTCCGTCGGACAGCTCGGGGCGGGCATGCGCGGCCACCGCTTCGATCACCGAGAAGGGCAGACCCCACAAGCCCAGGAGGTACGCGCCGGCCGCCGCGTGGTCGACCCCGAAGGTACGGGCCTCGATGTCGGCGAGCGCTCCTTCCCGCTTGAGCCAGGCCTCGTAGTTCGGCCGGAACGCGTCGGGGCGGCTGGAGGCGAGGACCAGTTGGCCGACGTCGAGCAGCAGTCCCGCCGCGAACGCGTCCTCCGCCCACGGCGCTCCGTTGCTCAGGATCCGGGCCAGCCGCGAGGTCTCCACCGAGTGCCGGGTCAGCTCGTCGACCCAGTTCGCCTTGCCGGCCATCGGCGGGCTGAAGTCCCGGACCAGGTCGTGTACGAGCACGAGCGCGCGTACGTTACGCAGCCCCAGCAACGCCACCGCCTGGGTCATGTCGCTGACCCGGTGGCTGAGCCCGGACGAGCAGGAGTTGACCAGTTGGAGGATCTTCGCGGTGGACGCCGGATCCCGGGCCAGCGACTCGGCCACCGACTTCGGCGTCGCGTCCTCGGACTCCAGTACGGCCATCAGGTCCCGCAGGGCGCTGGGCGGGCTGGGCAGCGACTCGATCCCGGCCACCTCCCGGCGTACGTCCGCGTTGCTCAACGTGGACCGCAGGCTGAGTACCCGTTCGATCGCGGTGACGATGTCCTCCTCCTTGCACGGCTTGTGGACGAACTGGTGGGCCAGCAGGAGAACCTTCAACAGGTCGCCCTCGTCGGTGTGGCCGGACAGGATCAGGCGCGCACAGCCCGGGTACTGGTCGCGGACCACCTGCAGGAGGTTGCCGCCGTGCATACCCGGCATCCGGAAGTCGGACACCACCACCTCGCAGGGACTGTCCTTGAGGATCGACAGCGCCTCCTCGCCGCTACCGGCGAAGGACATCTCCCACCGGTCCCGGTAGCCACGCAACATCCGGCGTAGGCCGGCCAGCATGGCGGGTTCGTCGTCGACGAACAGGATGCGCGGGTTGGTGGTCATGACGAGGACCCGGCCAGCTCGGTTTCGGTCGTGCTGCTCGGCGTCGGTGCCTGCACCGGCAGCCGTACGTGGAACGTGGTACCCACGCCCTGCTGGCTCTCCAGGCTGATCGTGCCGCCGTGCCGGTCCACCACCAGCGACCAGCACAGCGCCAGGCCCTGACCGGTACCCTTGCCGACCTCCTTGGTGGTGAAGAACGGTTCGAAGACCCGCTCGG
>VAXX01000316.1 GCA_005885115.1 Actinomycetota bacterium
GCCATGGACTGGACCGTGCACAAGGTGACCGACCACAACGCGGTACTGCGCTCCGCCCAGGGCGTCGGCCCATATCTGCAGTTCCTCCGCACACCCGACGTAAAGACCGTGTGGAACGCGTCCATCTCGACCTCCGCCCATACCCCGGCGACGACCTACAGGCCGAGGCGGCCAGACTGCGGACTCTCGGCGCCACCGCCACCGCCATCGACCTAGGCCAAAGCCAAGTCCCGTGGACGGTCCTCGCCGACCCGGAAGGCAACGAGTTCTGCCTCCTCACCCCAGGCTGACCCGAACCTTCCTCATCCGCCCCACTCCGGCCACGAGCCCCGATTTCGCGACCCCCCCGCGGGCATTGCCACAAGTAACTCGGCACGTCCGAATCCGCCGACCGGGCGCAACCCTCCGTCACGTCCGTAGTCGAAAGTGGCCCTCGGCGCTTGGTTTGCCGCTGCGTAGCGCGCAGAAACGTCCGGATCTGCCGCTGACTGCGCGCTGCGGTGAGTCGCCGATGAGAAGTCGGGTAGGTGAGTCGGGTGCGCCGGCTCAGGCGAAGTCGGCCTCAGTGACGCCGTCGGCATGGCCGGCCGGCCACTGGACCAGCTCGATCCGGTAGCCGTCCGGGTCGGTGAGCCAACTGGTCCGCGGCCCGTCCGAGCCGTCGGGAAGCCCGGGCGGTTCGGCCACGATTCCCTTGGTGGTGAGGTCGGCGATGGTTGCGTCCAGCGACTCGACCTGGATGACGAGGTGGTTGATGCCGGTGCCGAGGTCGACCGTGCCCCTCGCCGGGTCGTAGACCAGCTCGATGGTGACGAAGCCGTCGCCCGGCAGCCGGAGCATGGTCAGGCTGCCGAACGCCGTCCCCTCGACGGTCCCGACGACCGTGTAGCCCACGGCGGTGTAGAACCCGAGCGACCGCTCCAGATCGCTGACCCGCAGGCCGACGTGCAGGGTACGCATGGCGCGCACCCTAAACCTAGATCGACGCCTGAATCTGAAGGTGTTCCGCGAATTACGATCCAGCGCGTCCGCTCCGTCTCGGACGGATCCGGTACACGGTCATGCCGCTGAGCAGGTGCGCCTCGTCCCCGGCGCCGTCACGCTTAGGATCGCTGATCTCGATCCGTGCAACCTCCGCTCATGCCATCTTCGACGCGCGCTGTACGAGGCCCGCAGCACTCGCGGCCGTTCCCGCCAACTGGACGGCCCGCTGGCCGAGGGCAGCCTTCGCTCAAGCGCTTGTGGAGAGGTTGTGCGCGAGGCGGCGTGGCGGGCACGGATGCCCTAAGTTTCGACCATGAAAGCGATCCGTGCCTGGCTGCTGGTCTTCGTGGTCGGACTGGTACTCAGCGGTGTGACGGCGTTCCCCCTGGTCGCCGAGGTGCGGCTGCTGTCCGAGGTGCTGCGCTCAGTGCCGACGCCGGATGGGCTGGTCGCCTGGATCGATCGAGTCCGGGACGGGCTGGTCGTCACCGGTGCCAACTACCCCTTCATCGCGTACGGAACGGATTGGCTGGCCTTCGCCCACCTGGTAATCGCGATGGCCTTCTGGGGGCCATGGCGTGACCCGGTACGCAATATCTGGGTGATCGAATGGGGCATGATTTCCTGCGTCGCGATCATTCCGCTGGCGCTGATCGCCGGGCCGATCCGTCAGATTCCGCTCTGGTGGACGGTGATCGACATGTCGTTCGGTGTCTTCGGGATCATTCCGCTGATCGTAGTGCGGCGTCTCATCAAGCGGCTGACGACGGCTCCCGCTCCCGTCTCCGCGGCATAGACCGGACGCCCATCCTGATCTGCCGCTGTTCGCGGGTCGGCCAGTTTGGCTGCCGGGTGTTGCCCGGGGCCGGGCGTTATGGTCGGGGCATGTGTCGGCGCCAGTAGTCGGCTTTCGTGGTGTTGCCCTGGTGGGTGTAGAGCTCGATGAGGCGTTGTGCCGCATCGGTGTCGGCGAGTTCAGCAGCGGCGGCCAGCCAGCGTTCGGCCTCCTCGAGGTCGGGCTGGAGCTGGCGGGCCTGCGCCCGTCGGGCATGGAGCATGCCGAGGTTGTACATGGCCTTCGGCTCGCCGTCGGCTGCGGCCCGGCGGTACCAGTCGATGGCTTGGTCGGGTTCGTCTGTCGTGTCGTACAGGATGCCTAGGTTCGGCGCCGCGCTGCTGTCGCCGAGTGTCGCCGCGCGCCGGTACCAGGTTTTCGCCTCGCTGTACCGGCCTTGCTCTTGGTAGAGGTAGCCGAGGTTGTACATGGCCAGCGGTTCGCCCCGTGCTGCGGCGTCGTGCAGCCAGCGCAGGGCTTCGTTCTGGTCCTCGGTCCCCTGCAGCAGCGTACCGAGATTGACCATCGCACCCGGGTGACCGGCCTCGGCGGCCGTCAGGTAGGCCGCACGTGCGCCGGCGAGGTCGCCGCGCTCGCGCAGCACATTACCCAGCCAAACACTCGCGTCCTGGTCACCCGCCGCCGCAGCAACGCGATACCACTCGATTGCCGCCTCGTCGTCTCCGCGGTCCCGACAGACCGCGGCGAGCAGCGACGCGGCCACGGGGTCGTTGCTTTGCGCCAGCGGTATCAGCAGCTCGGCCGCCGCAGAGACCTCACCGCGGTCCCTCAACAGCGTGCCCAGGTTGTGGATGGCCACCGGGTTACCGCGGGCGGCCGCGGCCCGGAACAGCTCCTCGGCGGCAGCAAGATCCCCGGCTTCGTACCGCATCGCGCCGAGATTGGCGATGGCGCGGACCTCACCGGCCCGGGCGCCCTGCTCCAACAAGACCTCGGCACCGGCCCGGTCACCGCGCTCCAACAGCAGCGCCCCGGCCTCGAACGCGGCCCGACCGTTACCCAGGTCGGCTGCCCGCCGATGCCACGAGAGTGCCTCGTCGAGCTGGCCGCGGGTTTGCAAAATGCTCGCGTAGTACGTCATCCCCCACGCGTCGCCGTGCTCGATCGCAACCCGCAGCGGTCGGATCGCGGCCTCGTCCTCGCCCGCGTCCCGCAACGCCACGGCGAGCCGAAGCAACATCTCCAGGTCGTCGGCGGCGATGATTGGCTCGTACCAGACCAGTGCGCCGGCGACATCACCCTCGGCCAGGCACAGGCGTACCAGGCCGAGCATCGCGTCGGCATCACCGGTATCAGCGGCGCCGCGCCACACGTCCCGGGCCGCCACGCCGTCACCGGTCACCTCGTAACAGACCCCGAGGTTGTACGCCGCACCCGGCACCCCCGCCTCGACCGCCCGCCGCAACCACGGCAACGCCTGCCCCGCTACACCCAAATGAACCAGGCGCGCGCCATACAGCACCATCGCCTCCGGCTCACCAGCCCGTGCCCACCGCTCGATCACCGGCCACGACGACTCCGCG
>VAXX01000317.1 GCA_005885115.1 Actinomycetota bacterium
CCGGCCCTGGGTACCGCACGTGCTGGCCCGCTTCGACGACACCTGGCCGGACTACGGGTGGCTGGCCCGGTACGTGCACCCCGGCGAGGTACTCGTGACCAGCGACTACTACGCGCTGCGTACCGTGCCGGCGTACGGGATCCGGACCATCCCGCCGGCCTGGCCCGACCCGTTCCTGCCCGACCAGGCCAGACGCTGGCACGAGCTGGCGGTGATCCACGACCTGCGGGTCGATCCGGCGATCCGGCGGGAACTGCTGGCCAGGTACCACGCGCACTGGGTGCTGGAGATCCCCGGGAGCTGGGCGATCAGTGCCGGGCAGCAGCCGGTCGCGATCGGCCCACTCGGCCAGCGCCTGTACCGGGTCCCGGGCACCTGACCTGCTGACATCGTTGACACGCCGGACCCGGCGGGCGGATCATCGGCGCACAGTAGCGCGCGCCACTGTCATCACCCTCGTGACCCGGGGAGACACCGATGAGCGCCAGCACCGTACCGACTCCGAGCGCCACCTCCGACGAACAGCTCCTCGCCCAGCTCGGGTACCGCCAGGAGCTACGCCGCAAGCTCTCCGGCTTCTCCAACTTCGCGGTCTCCTTCTCGATCATCTCGATCCTCGCCGGCGCGATCACCTCGTACGGCATCGCCATGGTCGCCGGTGGACCGCTGTCCATCACGCTGGGCTGGCTGTTTGTCGGCGGCATGGTCACCCTCGTGGCGCTGGCCATGGCGGAGGTCTGCTCGGCGTACCCGACCGCCGGCGCCCTGTACTGGTGGGCCGCCGCGCTGGCCCGGCGGAACAAGCCGGCGTGGGCCTGGTTCGTCGGCTGGTTCAACTTCCTCGGCGAGGTCGCGGTGACCGCCGCGATCGACTTCGGCGCGGCCACCACGACGATGGCGTTCCTGAGCCTGACGACCGGGCTCACCGTGACGGCGGCGAACACCTTCGGCACGTTCCTGGTGATCATCGTGCTGCACGGCCTGCTGAACACCTTCGGCGTCAACCTGGTGAAGATCCTCTCCGACGTCAGCGCCTGGTGGCACCTGGTCGGCGTGGCGGTCATCGTCGGCGTACTCGCGATCGTGCCGGATCACCACAAGCCGATCGGGCAGGTGTTCTTCGAGGTCCGCAACGCCACCGGGTTCGGCTTCGCCGGTGCCGCCGTGTACGCCGTGCTGCTCGGGCTGCTGATGGCCCAGTACACGTACACCGGCTACGACGCCAGCGCGCACGTCGCCGAGGAGACCCACGACGCGGCGGTCAGCGCGCCCCGCGGGATCGTCAGTTCGGTGGTCGTCTCGGTGGTCGCCGGCTTCTTCCTGCTGTTCGCGATCACCTGGGCGATCCAGGACTACGCCGCCGAGTCCGGTACCGCGC
Source organism: Actinomycetota bacterium (assembly GCA_005885115.1). Taxonomy (GTDB): domain Bacteria; phylum Actinomycetota; class Actinomycetes; order Mycobacteriales; family Micromonosporaceae; genus AC-43. Next base: position 1,379 of record VAXX01000317.1, read on the forward strand.
TCGGGCTGCCGCCCGCGCAGATCTTCATCGACGCGGCCGGCCGCCGGCTCGGCGAGTTCCTGCTGCTGATCTGCGTGGTGGCCCAGTTCTTCTGCGGGATGGCCTCGGTCACCGCCAACTCCCGGATGTCGTACGCGTTCAGCCGCGACGGGTTCGACGATCCTGGTCGTACCGTCGCTGTGGAACACGACCGCCTACCTCGCGGCCACCTCGATCGCCGTGATCGGCCTCTACATCGCTTACGTGGCACCGGTCTTCCTGCGGCTGCGCAACCCGGACTTCCGGCCCGGACCGTGGCACCTGGGCCGGTGGAGCCCGCTGATCGGGTGGACCGCGATCGGCTGGGTCGTCCTGATCACCGTACTGTTCGTGCTGCCCAGCGCGAGCCCGATCACCTGGAAGAACTTCAACTACACCATCGTCGCGGTCGGCGTCGTGGTCCTCGCCGCCTGGCTGACCTGGATCCTGTCGGCACGCACCTGGTTCACCGGGCCCCGGCACACGATCGACGAGCCGCCGACACCTGCCGAGCGGACCGCGGTCGACGCGGGGTAGCGTCGGCTGATGATCACGCTGGAGGAGCTGAGCGAGGCCGTCTCGCACACCGACGAGAACGCGATCGACACGGTGGTCGTGGGCATCGTCGACATGCAGGGGCGGTTGCAGGGCAAGCGGTTCCACGCCCAGCACTTCGTGGACGTGGTGACCCGGGAGGGCACCGAGGGCTGCAACTACCTGCTCGCGGTCGACGTGGACATGAACACCGTCGACGGGTACGCGATGTCGAGCTGGGCCGGCGGGTACGGCGACTTCGCGATGGTGCCCGACCTGTCCACGCTGCGGCTGGCCCCCTGGCACCCGGCCACCGCGCTGGTGCTCGCCGACCTCGCCTGGTTCGACGGCACCCCGGTACCCGCCTCGCCCCGGCAGATCCTGCGCCGCCAGTTGGACCGGCTGGCGGCCCGGGGCCTGCGCGCGTACGCCGGCACGGAGCTGGAGTTCATCCTCTACCGCGACTCGTACGAGGAGGCCTGGCGGCGCGGGTACCGCGACCTGACCCCGGCCAACCAGTACAACGTCGACTACTCGCTGCTGGGCACCGCCCGGGTCGAGCCGCTGCTGCGCCGGATCCGGTTGGCGATGGCCGGTGCCGGGCTGCACCCGGAGAGCGCCAAGGGGGAGTGCAACTACGGCCAGCACGAGATCGCCTTCCGCTACGCCGAGGCGCTGACCTGCGCCGACCAGCACGCGATCTACAAGAACGGGGCCAAGGAGATCGCCGCGCAGGAGGGCCTGGCGCTGACCTTCATGGCCAAACCCAACGAGCGCGAGGGCAACTCCTGCCACATCCATTTCTCCCTGCGCTCCACCGACGGCGACCGGCCGGTATTTCCCGAAGGCGACCTCATGCGGCAGGTGCTGGCCGGGATACTGAAGACGATGCGGGACTTCACCTTGTGGTACGCGCCGAACGTCAACTCGTACAAGCGCTACCAGCCGGGCTCGTTCGCCCCGACCGCGCTGCGCTGGGGTACCGACAACCGGACCTGTGCGCTGCGGGTCGTCGGACACAGCCCGGCGGGGCTGCGCCTGGAGAACCGGGTACCGGGCGGGGACGTCAACCCGTACCTGGCGCTGGCGGCCATGACGGCCGGGGCGCTGTACGGCATCGAGCACGAGCTGGAGCTGGAGGAGGAGTACGCCGGCAACGCGTACACCGACGCCGACGCGCCCCGGGTACCGGCGACCCTGCGCGACGCCGCCGCGCTGTGGGAGTCCAGTACGCCGGCGCGCGAGGCGTTCGGCGACGAGGTGGTCGACCACTACGCCAACAACGCCCGCGTGGAGCTGACCGCCTTCGACGCGGCGGTCACCGACTGGGAGCTGCGGCGCGGCTTCGAAAGGCTGTAGTTCACGTGAAGATCCTCAACCCGGCGACCGAGGAGGTCGTCACCGAGATCCCGCCGACCTCGCTGGCCGATACCGACGTTGCGATCGCCCAGGCGGCGGCCGCGTTCGAGTCCTGGCGGGCGGTCGCGCCCGGCGACCGGGCCCGCCTGCTGCGCCGGTTCGCCACCGTCGTCGACGAACACCGCGAGCAGCTCGCGCACCTGGAGGTGACCAACTCGGGGCACACCATCGGCAACGCGCGCTGGGAGGCCGGCAACGTCCGGGACGTCCTGGACTACTACGCGGGCGCGCCGGAACGGTTGACCGGCAAGCAGATCCCGGTACCGGGCGGGGTGGACCTCACCTTCCACGAACCGCTGGGCGTGGTCGGGGTGATCGTGCCGTGGAATTTCCCGATGCCGATCGCCGGTTGGGGCTTCGCCCCGGCGCTCGCCGCCGGCAACACCGTCGTCCTCAAGCCGGCCGAGGTGACCCCGCTGACCGCGCTGCTGCTGGGCGAGCTGGCACTGGAAGCCGGGATCCCGGAGGGCGTGTTCACCGTCATCCCCGGCAAGGGCTCGGTGGTGGGGCAGCGCTTCGTCACCCATCCGGCGGTGCGCAAGCTGTGCTTCACCGGCTCCACCGAGGTCGGCAAGCAGATCATGGCCGGCTGCGCGGGTCAGGTGAAGCGGGTGACGCTGGAGCTGGGTGGCAAGAGCGCGAACATCGTGTTCGCCGACGCCGACCTCGCGGCGGCGGCCGCGGCGGCGCCGGCGGGCGTGTTCGACAACGCCGGGCAGGACTGCTGCGCCCGGTCGCGGATCCTCGTCCAGGCCGGTGTGTACGAGCGTTTCCTCGAACTGCTCGAGCCCGCCGTCACGGCGTTCCGGGTCGAGGACCCGGCGCTGGAGAGCGCGCAGATGGGTCCGCTGATCTCGGCGGGGCAGCGGGAGCGCGTACTGTCCTATGTGGACGGTGCGGACCTCGCGTTCACCGGACAGTGCCCGTCCGGCAAGGGATTCTGGTACCCGGCGACGGTCCTGCTGGCCAAGGACGGCACCGAACCGCACTGGCGGGAGGAGGTCTTCGGCCCGGTGGTGTCCGTACTCCCCTTCGACACCGAGGCGGACGCGATCCGGCTGGCCAACGACACCCCGTACGGGCTGTCCGGCTCGCTCTGGACCCGGGACCTCGGCCGGGCGCTGCGGGTGGCCCGCGCGGTGCAGACCGGTACCCTGTCGGTCAACTCGCACTCGTCGGTGCGGTACTGGACCCCGTTCGGCGGGATGAAACAGTCGGGCCTGGGCCGGGAGCTTGGCCCGGACGCCCTGCTCTCGTTCACCGACGTGAAGAACGTGTTTCTGTCCACAGTG
>VAXX01000318.1 GCA_005885115.1 Actinomycetota bacterium
CCGAGAACGAGCCTTCCGACCCGCGGAGAAACGTGCACCTCAAGAGCCTGACGGTGAAGGGCTTCAAGTCCTTCGCCGCCGCCACGACGCTGAAGCTGGAGCCCGGGATCACCTGTGTGGTCGGTCCCAACGGCTCCGGCAAGTCCAACGTGGTCGACGCGATCTCGTGGGTGCTCGGCGAGCAGGGCGCGAAGGCCCTGCGCGGCGGCAAGATGGAGGACGTCATCTTCGCCGGCACCGCCGGCCGTGCGCCGCTCGGGCGCGCCGAGGTCACCCTGACCATCGACAACCACGACGGCGCCCTGCCCATCGAGTACACCGAGGTGTCGATCACCCGGCGGATGTACCGGTCGGGCGAGAGCGAGTACGAGATCAACGGCGACTCCTGCCGTTTGCTGGACATCCAGGAGCTGCTCTCGGACTCCGGGATCGGCCGGGAGATGCACGTGATCGTCGGGCAGGGCCAGCTCGACGCCGTCCTGCATGCCAAGCCCGAGGACCGGCGCGCGTTCATCGAGGAGGCCGCCGGCGTCCTCAAGCACCGCAAGCGCAAGGAGAAGGCGCTGCGGAAGCTGGACGCGATGCAGGTCAACCTCAACCGGCTGACCGACCTGACCGCCGAGCTGCGCCGCCAGCTCAAGCCGCTGGGCCGGCAGGCCGAGGTGGCCCGGCGCGCCGCCGGGATCCAGATGGACCTGCGCGACGCCCGGCTCCGGCTCCTCGCCGACGACCTGGCCACCCTGCGGGAGACGCTGGACAAGGAGATCGCCGACGAGTCGGCGCTGCGTACCCGGCGGCAGGAGGTCGAGGAGGAGCTCGGCAGCGTACAGGCGCGGCTGGCCCAGCTGGAGACCGCACACGCGATGGACGCGCCGGTGCTGGCCCGGGCGCAGGAGACCTGGTACCAGCTCTCCGCGCTCCAGGAACGGTTCCGCTCGACGGAACAGTTGGCGAGCGAGCGGCACCGGCACCTGAGTAGTACCGCCGACGACGAGCGCCCCGGCCGCGACCCCGACCAGCTCGCCGCCGAGGCCGAGCAGGTACGGGCGCAGGAGAACGCGCTACGGGAGGCGCTCCAGGCCGACCAGGCCCGGCTGGCCGAGGCGGTACAGCGCCGGCAGAGCCTGGAACGTCAGCTCGCCGAGGCGGAGAAGGCGCTGGTCGAGGCCCGTAAGGCGATCGCCGACCGGCGCGAGGGTCTGGCCAAGCTGTCCGGGCAGGTCGACGCCGCCCGGAGCCGCTCGGCCGCCGCCGAGGAGGAGATCGAGCGGCACGAGATCGCCACCACCGAGGCCCGGGAGCGGGCCGAGGTCGCCGAGGAGGCGTACGAGCAGGAGCAGGCGCAGGCCGAGGGGCTGGACGAGGAGGACGTCGACCTGGTCGCCCGGCATACCGCCGCGACCGGTGCGTACGAGGCGGCCCAGGCCCGCGCCAAGGAGCTGGGCGACGCCGAGCGGCAGGCCGAGATGGAGGCCTCCGAGTGGGGCGCCCGCGAGGAGGCGCTCGCGCTCGGCCTGCGCCGCAAGGACGGGGCCGGCACCCTGCTGGCGGCCGGGGACCGGGTACCGGGGCTGCTGGGCAGCGTCGCGGCGCTGCTCGCGGTCGACCCGGGGTACGAGGCGGCGCTGGCCGCCGCGCTCGGTGCGCTCGCCGATGCCGTAGCGGTGTCCACGGTGGACGACGTGACGGCGGCGGTACGGCTGCTCAAAGCCCAGGACGCCGGCCGCGCCACCCTGTTCGTCGCCTCCCCGGGCGACTCGGTGGCCACCCGGCCGGCCCTGCCCGACGGCGCCCGCTGGGCACTGGACGTGGTACGCAGCTCCGCCGGGGTACGCCCGGCCCTGGAACGCGCGCTCGGCGATGTCGTGTTCGTGGCCGACCTGGACGGGGCCCGGGACCTGGTGGCCGCCCAGCCGCGACTGCGTGCGGTCACCCCGGACGGTGACGTGGTCGGCGCCTGGGCCGCGGCCGGCGGGTCGAGCAAGGCGCAGAGCTACATCGAGGTACAGGCGGCCGTGGACGAGGCCCGGCAGCGCCGCTCGGAGGCCAGCGCCCGGCTGGAGGGGCTGCGGGCCCAGCTCGAGGGCGCCCAGGCCGAGATGGCCGCGCGCGAGGACGAGGTGGCGGCCGCCGCGGAGGCCCGCCGGCAGGCCGACGGGCAGCGCAACTCGGTCGCCCGGCGGCTGGCCGAGCTGGGCGCGGCCGCGAAGTCGGCCCGCGCCGAGGCCGACCGGCTCGCCGCCGCCTGGGCCAATGCCGAGGCGGCCCGGGAGCGCAACGTGGCCGGCCTGACGGAACTGGAGGAGCGGCTGCGGGCGGCGGAGGAGACGCCGATCGAGGACGACCCGGAGAGCGAGGAACGCGACCAGCTCGCCGCGCTGGTGCCGCAGGCCCGGCAGAACGAGATGGAGGTACGCCTTGCCGTGCGTACCGCCGAGGAGCGGGTCGGGGCGCTGGCCGGACGGGCCGACGCGCTGGCCCGGCAGGCCGCGGCCGAGCGGGCCACCCGGGAGCGGGCGGCGGCCCGCCGCGCGGCCCGGGCACGGGGAGCCCGGATCGCCCAGACGGTCGCCGCCGGAGCCGGGATCGCGCTGGAGCGCATCGCCGTCTCCCTCACCACGGCGGCCGCCCAGCGTGACGAGATCGCCGCGGCACGCTCGACCCGCGAGGCCGAGCTGTCCGAGATACGCGGTCGGGCCGGGCGGCTGGCCGCCGACCTGGACCGGTTGACCTCGGAGGTACACCGCGACGAGGTGGCCCGGGCCGAGCAGCGGCTGCGCATCGAGCAACTGGAGGCCAAGGCCGCCGAGGACTTCGGGGTCGACGTGGACACGCTGCTGGCCGAGTACGGGCCGACCGTGGACGTACCACCGACGGCCGCCGAACTGGCCGCCGCCGAGACGGCTGACGAACGCCGCCTTGCCGGTGGAGCCCAAGTGCCCGCCCGCGACAAGCCGGTACCGCAGCCGGTGCCCTTCGACCGGCCGACCCAGGAGAAGCGGGCCGCCAAGGCCGAGCGCGACCTGAACCTGCTCGGCAAGGTCAACCCGCTGGCCCTGGAGGAGTTCGCCGCCCTGGAGGAGCGGTACAAGTTCCTCTCCGACCAGCTCGAAGACCTCAAGGCCACCCGGCG
>VAXX01000319.1 GCA_005885115.1 Actinomycetota bacterium
CCGAGCCCTCGGTACACGGGCTGATCCTGCTGTCGCCACCGCTACGTACGATCAGCGAGCCGGAGCTGGCGGCCTGGGCGGGCAACGGGAAGCCGCTCACCGCCCTGGTACCCGAGTTCGACGACTATCTACGCCCCGACGAGGCCCGGGACCGCTTCGCCGTCGTACCGCAGTGCGAGGTCGTCGGCGTACCCGGGGCCAAGCACCTCTGGGTCGGCGACGCGGAGACGGTCCTTGACGAGGTGGTGAAGCGGGTCGTACCGGCCGCGTACCCGCTGCCCCGCCAGTGGGACGGCCCGATGGAGTACGGCGACGCCAGCGCGTACGCCAACCGTACCGTCGCCGCCTTCGCCGACCTGCCGACTACTCCTCGGCCCCGACACTGACCCGGTCGGCGTCCGGCTCCTCGGCCTCGCCCGCCTGCTCGGGCAGGGCGGCCGCGGGTGCCGGTTCGTCGGCCTTGCCGGCCGCCGCCTCCGCCGTGATCCGTTCGGCCTCCTGCCGGGCCTGCTCGGCCTTGCGCTGCGACTCGGCCTCGTTCTGCCGCGCCGCGTCGGCCCGCTGCCTCGGCGCCCTCGGCGGCTTCGGCCTGCGCCTGGCGGGCCGCCTCGGCCTGCTGATGCGTGGCGGCGGCGTGCTGGTGTGCCGCCGCGGCCTGCTGTTGCGCGGTAGCCAGTTGGTCCTGCGCCTGTGCGGTCTGTTCGCGCAACTGCGCGAGCTGCCCCTGCGCGGTACCCAGTTCCTGCTGCGCCTCCGCCACCTGGGCCCGTACCGCTTCCGCCTGTCCGGTCAGCTCGGCCTGCTGCGCGGCGAGTTCGGTGACCCGCTGCTGGGCCTGCGCCACCAGGTGTTCGGCCTGGCCGCGCGCCGCCGCGGTCATCTCGTCCGCCTCGGTGATCGCGGCCGCCTGCAACCGGTCGACCTCGGCCCTGGCCGCGCCGATCGCCTGCTCCGCCTCGGCCTTCGTGCGCGCGAGCAGCGCCTCGGCCTCGGTCTTGGCTGGCCCGAGCAGGCGCTCCGCCTCCGCCCGCGCGGCGGCGACCAGGTGGTCGGCTTCGGCGCGGGCCGCCGCGATCAGGCCGTCGGCCTCCGCCCGGCTGCCCACGGCGGTCTGCTGGGTCTGGTTGCGTGCCCCGGTGAGCTCCGCCTCCAGCGCGGCCCGCCGCTGTACCGTCTCCTGGTCGACGGCCGCCCGGTGGTGCGCGACGTACGCGTCGGCCTCGGCCCGGAGCTGTTCGGCGTGTGCGGCGGCCGCGTCGGTGATCCGCTTGGCCTCCTGCTGGGCGCTGGTGAGTATGCCCTCCGCCTGGTTGCGCAGGTGCGCGGCGTTCTCGCGGGCCTTGGCGATCTCCGACTCCAGCTCGGCCCGGCGGGCGCTCGCCGCCCGGTCCTCCTCGGCGCGGCGATTGGCCAGTACCGCCTCGAAGTCCCGGATCGCCTCCTGGTGCTGGGTTTTCGCGTCCTCGAGCAGGCGCTGCGCCTCGGCCCGCTCGGCCGCGATGCTGTCGACGGCGTCGGACTTGATGGACTCGGCGAGGTCCTCGGCCATCGCGAGGAGCTGTTCGACCCGGGGACCGAGGTGACGGAAAGAGACGTTCGTCGTTACGACAGTCGTCGATGAACTCGTCCGCTTCCGTGCCTCCACCAGCTCCACCTGGAGCTGCTGTACCTGCGCGGCGAGCGCCTGTAACTGCCCGTACGCCTCGTCCCGCTCGGTGGCCAACGTCGCGTTCTCAGCCTCGAGTACGTGCAGGTACTTGTCGACCTGTGTCTTGTCGTACCCGCGGAACGCGATTTCGAAGTTCGGTTCGGACGACACGCCGTCGCCGAGTGCGAACAGGTCCCCGCCGTGCGCCATGGCCTCATCCTCACACGCAATGTCCCGCCGCGCAGTGATACCACACCGCGTGACGGGACTCTGCGGATATCCGCGTCCCAGTTAGGCGTCAGCCGGCCGAGACCTTCTGGTCCTTGTCGGACTTCTTGTCGCTCTTGCTCTCCGCGGCCTGGCTGACGCTGGGCATGATACCGGCCAGACCGGAAAGCATCTGACCCAGCTGCGCGGTAACGGCGTCCTTCTGCCGGGTGAGCTCGTCGACCTCCCGGCGGGCGGCCGTCGTGGTCATCTCCGCCTCGCTGCGCGCCTCGGTCACCATCCGGTGCGCCTCGCTGCGGGCCTCGTTGACCGTCTTGTCGGCCAGCGCCTTCGCCTTCTCGATCGTCTCGTCCGCGTGCCGCTCGGACTCGACCCGGCGGGTCTCGGCCCGCTGCTCGATCTCCTTGGCCCGGTCCTCGGCCGCGCGGGCCCGCTGCTCCGCCTCGGCCACCAGCTTCTGGGTGTTGGCCACCGCGGCGGCGTGCCGCTGCGTCTCCTCGCGCTCGGCCGTCTCCCGGCGCTCGGCCAGCTCCAGTTGCAGCGCCTGGAGGTCCTTGTCGCGCTTGTCCCGCGCGTCGGCCAGCAGCTTGGTCGCCTCGGCCCGCTTCTCCTCGGCCTCGCGCGCCGCCTTGGCCCGCAGCTGGGTGATCTCCCGCTCGGCGGTCGCCCGCAGCGTGGACACCTCGCGCTCGACGGTCGCCTTGAGCTCGGCCACCTCGTGGGCGGTCGCGGTGCGCAGCTGCTTGGTCTCCCGCTCGGCGTCGGCCCGCAGCGTGTCGGCCTCGCGCCGGGCGTGTACGCGTAGCTCCGCGGCCTCCCGCTCGGCCGCGGTCCGCAGGTTGCCCGCCTCCCGCTCCGCGGTCGCCTTCATGGCAGCGGCCTCGGCGCGCGCCTTGTCGGTGATCTCGCGGGCCTCCAGCCGGGCCGCCGAGACGATGCCCTCGGCCTCCCGCTTGGCCTCGCCCCGGTGGTCGTTGGCCTGCTCCTCGGCCAGCCGCAGGATCTGCTCGACCCGGGTACCCAGCCCCGACAGGGTCGGCCGGCTGTTCTCCTCGAGCTGCTTGTTGGTGTCCGTGAGCTTCTGCTCGATCGAGGACAGCCGCTGCTCTGCCTGACGGAGCCGGCGCTGCGACTCGTTCATCCGCTGCTCGGCCTCAGCGCGGGACTGCTCGGCCTGGGTGATCGCGGCGGTGAGCCGCTGGACGTGACCGTCTACCTGAGCGCGGTCGTACCCGCGCAGGACAACACTGAATTCCTGGCCACCCGAGGCGTCATCGAAGAACGCAGGGAGCTGCTGCGGCTGAGGCATTGGCACATACTGTCAGATGGCCCCGGTACTTCCGCAAGCCCGTGGAGCGCTTGTTCATTGCCGACTTCATGGTCACTGGCCAGGGCAGTGTCGGTTGAGTCGGATTCAGAAACAGTACCCGCTTTCGCGTTTCTTGCGGTGAATGCACAGCGGGACGCCGACGACTCTGGCGGCGCCCCGGTCCCGTACCCGCTGCGAGCAGGCAACTACTCACCGCGGAAGCGATTGATCTCGATTTCGTGCCTGGCCCGCAGCTCCGGGTCACGTACGCCCAGGCCCTCGGTGGGGGCCAGGCACCGGACGCCGACCTTGCCCTGGTGCGCGTTGCGGTGGACCTCCCAGGCGGCCTAGCCGATTGGCCTCCCACGCCTCCCGATAGTTCGCGAAGTGCGAGCCGATGATCCGTTTCAGATTCATCCAGAGGTACCGGTTGTCGTACTGGTGCAGGTATCCGCTCGTCGAGGCGCAGGTCACGACGGTACCGCCGCGCTTGGCGACGTACACGCTGGCGCCGAACGTCTCCCGGCCCGGGTGCTCGAACACGATGTCCGGGTCGTCCCCGCCGGTCAGCTCCCGGATCCGGCCGCCGAACCGGCGCCACTCCACCTCGTCCTGGGTGTGCTCGTCCCTCCAGAACCGGTACCCCTCGGCCGCCCGGTCGATGACCAGCTCAGCCCCCATCCGCTGGCACAGCTCGGCCTTCTCCGGGCTGGACACCACGCAGACCGGTACCCCGCCGCCGTTGAGCACGAACTGGGTGGCGTACGAGCCGAGGCCGCCCGAGGCGCCCCAGATCAGCACCACGTCGCCCTGCTTCAGCTGCGCGCCGTGGTGCGAGACCAGTTGGCGGTACGCGGGGGAGTTCACCAGCCCCGGACAGGCGGCCTCCTCCCAGCTCAGGTGCGCCGGCTTGGGCATCAGCTGGTTGGCCTTGACCAGGGCCAGTTCGGCCAGGCCGCCGAAGTTCGTCTCGAAGCCCCAGATCCGCTGCTGCGGATCGAGCATCGTGTCGTCGTGCCCGGCCGCGTCCTCCAGCTCCACCGACAGGCAGTGCGCGACCACCTCGTCGCCGGGCTTCCATTTGGTCACGCCCGGTCCGACCCGCAGGACCACGCCGGCCGCGTCCGAGCCGACCACGTGGTACGGCAGGTCGTGCCGCCGGGTCAGCTCGGAGAGCCGGCCGTAGCGCTGGAGGAACCGGAACGTCGAGACCGGCTCGAAGATGCTGGTCCACACCGTGTTGTAGTTGATCGCGCTGGCCATCACCGCGACCAGGGCCTCGCCCGGCCCCACCTCCGGTGTCGGTACCTGCTGGACGTGCAGCGACTTGCGGGGGTCGCGGTCCCGGGTGGCCAGGCCCTCGAACATCTCCGCTTCGTCGGCGCGTACCACCACCCCGCGATAGCTGTCGGGCACCGGCACGCCGGCCACCGCTCCCGGCTCACCGGACGTGATCGCGTCGACTAGTTCCTGAATACGAGCCGACCTTACTGATCCGTAGCCACGAGGCGAACGGTTCTGTGGCCAAGCCCACCCGCCGGTGCGCAAAGGTGCGGTCAAGCGGCCGGTTCCACCAACTCAACGAGCACGCCGCCGGCGTCCTTCGGGTGCACGAAGTTGATCCGCGACCCGGCCGTCCCCCGTCGGGGTGACTCGTACAGCAGCCGGACCCCGCGCTCCCGCAGCGCCGCGCACGCGGCGTCGACGTCGGCGACCGTGTACGCCACCTGCTGCACCCCGGGCCCGTTGCGGTCGAGGAACTTCGCGATCGTCGAATCCGGGCGCAGCGGGGCCAGCAACTGGATCCGGTCGGGGCCGGTACCGATGGCCAGCATCGCCTCACGTACCCCCTGCTCCTGGTTCTCCTCGGTGTGCACGCAGCGCAGGCCGAACACGCGGCCGTAGAACTCGATGGCCGCGTCGAGGTCGGCGACGGCGATCCCGACGTGGTCGATGCGCAGGAGGCCGATACCTGTGACGGTGCCCGCAGTTGGGTCCGGTGCGGAGTCCATGGCGATAGTCTGGCCTAACTACCGTTCAGTAGGCACGGATGTCAGGGAGCTCACATGACTTCGGTGATCGTCAACGGCGCCCGTACCCCGATGGGTCCAGGTCGAGTACGTCATCCTCGGCCAGGTGCTGCAGGCCGGCGCCGGGCAGATGTCGGCCCGCCAGGCGGCGGTGGGCGCGGGCATCCCGATGACCGTGCCGTCCCTGACCGTCAACAAGGTCTGCCTGTCCGGGCTGGACGCGATCGCGCTGGCGGATCAGCTCATCCGGGCGGGCGAGTTCGAGATCGTGGTGGCCGGCGGGATGGAGTCGATGACCAAGGCGCCGCACCTGCTGGCCGGGCAGCGCGAGGGGTACAGGTACGGCAGCGTCGAGCTGCTGGACCACATGGCGTACGACGGGCTGACCGACGCGTACGACGGCGTGTCGATGGGCGAGTCGACCGACCGGCACAGCAAGCGGTACGGGATCACCCGCGAGGAGCAGGACGCCTTCGGTGCCGCCTCGCACCGCAAGGCCGCCGCCGCGCAGCGGAACGGCACGTTCGCGCAGGAGATCACCCCGCTTTCGGTACCGCAGAAGCGCGGCGACCCGATCCTGATCAGCGAGGACGAGGGGATCCGTCCCGACACGACGGCGGAGTCCCTGGCCAGGCTGCGCCCGGCGTTCGGCGCGGACGGCACGATCACCGCCGGTACGTCCTCGCCGATCTCCGACGGGGCCGCCGCCGTGGTGGTCATGTCCAGGTCCCGCGCCGAGCAGCTCGGACTGCCCTGGCTGGCCGAGATCGGGGCGCACGGCAACGTCGCCGGGCCGGACAACTCGCTGCACAGCCAGCCGGCCCGGGCCATCCTGCACGCCCTGGGCAAGGCCGGCCTCAGCACCACTGACCTGGACCTGATCGAGATCAACGAGGCGTTCGCGGCAGTAGGTATCCAGTCCACGAAAGAGCTCGGGGTCTCTCCCGATATCGTCAACGTGAACGGCGGGGCGATCGCGCTCGGCCACCCGATCGGAATGTCCGGCGCCCGACTGGTCCTCACCCTCGCGCTTGAGCTCAAGCGGCGCGGCGGTGGCCTGGGCGCGGCGGCACTGTGCGGTGGGGGCGGGCAGGGCGACGCGCTGCTGTTGCGGGTACCGGGAGTCTGATCGGGAGGAAACGTTGCGTCCACCACCGCTGGAGTTCGCGGCCACCGTGGTGGGCGGCGAGGTCACCACCGAGGAACGGGACGGCTGGGACGGGTACGTCTTCGGCCTGGCCGGCAACGAGGACGGTACGGCCGGGTGCCTGCTCGTCCAACGGGCCGACGATCCCGAGCCGCACGAGGAGCCGTACTGCCTGGTCTGGGGGGACTGGGAGGGCACCACGTACGGGGGTGTCGAGTCGGTCGAGGTCAAGCCCGGGGAGGTGACGTTCGAGATGACCACGTTGAACGCCGCCGAGCTGGGTACCCCGCGCCACTTCCGGATCACCTTCCCGGCCGAGCACACCGACGACGTACGGGCGGGCCTGCGGCGTACCCTCGGCGAGGTGGTTTCTTGAGCCGCATCCCCGCGCTGGTCGAGGCGGCCCGCGGCGGTGACCCCCGCGCGCTGGCCCGCCTGATCACCCTGGTCGAGAACGACGACGAGGGCCTGCCGGAGCTGGCCGCGCTGCTCGCCCCGCACACCGGCACGGCCCAGGTGATCGGGCTGACCGGCTCGCCCGGCGTGGGCAAGTCCACGACGACCAACGAGCTGGTCCGCGCGCTGCGCGCCCGGGGTCACCGGGTCGGCGTGCTCGCGGTCGACCCGTCCAGCCCGTTCACCGGCGGGGCGATCCTCGGCGACCGGGTACGCATGCAGGACCACGCCACCGACACCGGCGTCTACATCCGCTCGATGTCCGCGCGCGGGCACCTCGGCGGGCTGGCCGCGGCGACCCCGCAGGCGGTACGCGTCCTGGAGGGCGCCGGGTGTGACCTGGTGCTGGTCGAGACGGTCGGGGTGGGGCAGGCCGAGGTCGAGGTGGCCTCGCTCGCGGATACCACGCTGGTGCTGCTGGCGCCCGGGATGGGCGATGCGATCCAGGCGGTGAAGGCGGGCATCCTGGAGATCGCCGACGTCTTCGTGGTGAACAAGGCGGACCGGGACGGGGCGGACGCCACGTACCGTGACATCCAGGGCATGATCGCGCTCGGCGAGCGCGGGCCCGGCCAGTGGCGCCCGCCGGTACTCCGCGCGGTCGCCGCGAAGGGCGAGGGCATCGACGACATCCTGGCCGCCATCGACAAGCACCGGTCGTGGCTGGAGTCCGGCGGCGAGCTGCGCCGCCGCCGGGAGGCGCGGGCCGCCGCGGAGGTCGAGGCGATCGCGCTGGCCGCGCTGCGCGAGCGGATCGGTTCCCTTCGCTCGGGTACGGCGTTGCCGGCGCTCGCCTGCGCCGTGGCCGACGGTTCCCTCGACCCGTACGCGGCGGCCGGCCAGCTCCTCGCCAGCCTCCAACTGCCAGCCTCTAACTGATCGGCCCCCGTCAGGGTGGCGTCACAGGTATCCCGCCGGTGGCCGGCCGGGAGTACGCTCGCGCTCGCATCCTGACCAGGGGAGACAAACGATGACTGCTGTCGCTTCCGAGCCGGTACCGGCTCCGGCCGAACCGGCCACGGCCGTGACCTACGGTACGCCAGCGCCGGCTGACGAGGCTGAGAAGTCCACTGTGGACAGTGTGAAGGAGAAGGCCGCTGAGTTCGCCGACCAGGCGGGTGACGCGCTGGAGAAGGCCGGCGACGCGGTACAGGACGCCGCCGGGAAGGCGGTGGAGGCCACCCGGGAGGCCGCGTCCAACCTCGCCGAGCGGATCCGTAACAACGCCACGCTTCCGGCGGCCCGGGGGCGTACCACGATCGCCAACGAGGTGGTCGAGAAGATCGCCGGGATCGCCGCCCGCGAGGTACCCGGTGTGTTCGACCTCGGCGGCGACGTCGCCCGGGTCTTCTCGGCGGTGAAGGAGCGGCTGCACATCGGCGAGGAGAGCGCCGCTCAGGGCGTCTCGGTGAAGCTCGACGGCAAGACCGCCGACATCGAGGTGGTCATCGTGATCGAGTTCGGCTTCCAGGTCTTCTCGGTGACCGAGAAGGTCCGGGAGAAGGTGATCAGCTCGGTGGAGAACCTGCTCGGCCTGGACGTCACCAACGTCGACGTGACCGTCGACGACGTACACATCGACGAGGACGGGCCGGTGGGCAACGACGCCGAGCGGGCCAAGGGTTACACCGCCGAGACGAAGGCGATCGTCGTCGGGGAGTGAGCCGTCGACGGTCAGCGGACCGTCATGGACTGGATGGCGACGGGTACCTTCGGGTGCCCGTCGCTTCCGTTGTCGGTACCGCCGCCGGCGACCGTCCGGACCAGGTCGAGGCCGACGGTCACGTTGCCGAACGGGGTGCCGTTGGTGTTCGGCCCGGCGTTGGCCATCGCGACGGTGCCGGCCGGGTAGGTGCCCAAGGTCCCGGACAGGTTCTCGTCCGGGTACGTGTACCCCGGCCCGCCCGCCCCGGTACCACTCGGGTCGCCGCACTGGAGCACGTAGATCCCGCTCGTCACCAGCCGGTGGCACCGGGTGCCGTCGAAGAACTTCCGGCCGGCGAGGTACGCGAAGCTCGCCACCGTACAGGGCGCGTCGGCCGGGTCGAGCCGGACCGTGATCGCGCCGAGGTTCGTGGTGATCGTCATCGTGTGTACGCCGAGGTGGTCACCGCCGGTCGGCGGGGGAGTGCCCAGGTACCGCGCGTTCGGGTTGCCGGACTCGCGCTGCCAGGTGCACGGCCCGGACGCGCTCGCGGTCGTCAGGACCCGGGCGGCCTCGCCGCCCCTGGCGTGCGCACACCCCGACCCGGCGAGCAGTACGCACAGGACAACGGCCGTACGGATGATCCACACCCGGCCTACGTTACCGTCGTGATCAGGGCCGCGATCGGCGCAAAGAGAAACCCGACCCAGAGGGGTCGGGCGGTGTGCTGTCCTCATCGGTCGGGATCTTCGCCGTCGTGGTCGTCGACGCCAAGGATCACCGGGAACAG
>VAXX01000320.1 GCA_005885115.1 Actinomycetota bacterium
CACCTTGGTGGACGAGCAGTTGGTCAGCGCGATCGGACCCCACACCGGTACGTGGCTGCCCTTCTGGCCGTTGTACGTCGAGGTGAGGAAGACGTACGAGCGGACCGGCGCTCCGGTGATGCTGTCCAGGTTGATGTTCTGCGCACCGCCGCCGCGCTGGGTGTTCGACTTGACGTACAGGGCGAACTTCGTCGCGCCGATGATGTTGCACTTGTACGCGTAGACGTTCTTCACCCCGCCGGTGATCTCCGAGCCGCAGGTGACCGCGCCCCAGTTGCCGTTCATCAGGCAGTTGTAGATGACCACGTTCGAGGTGGCCACGTTGATCCGCCGGCCGTCCGCGTCGCGCCCGGACTTGATGGCGATGTTGTCGTCGTGCGCGCCGAGTGTGCAGTTGCGGATGATCACGTGGTCGCTGCACTCCGGGTCGCAGCCGTCGGTGTTGGAGTGCGCCGTGCTGGCGTCGGTGGTGACGCCGTCGACGGTGACGTTCTTGCACAGCGTCGGGTGCATCTGCCAGAACTGCGGGTTCTTCAGATGTACGCCCTGGATCAGCACCGTGCAGCAGTTGTACGGCTCGACGAACGTCGATCGCATGTTGTGCCCGGAGCCGGGTACGACGCGCTTGTGCGGGTCGGTGACGCCCTTGGCGATCAGCGACTCCAGGTATGCGCGGTCCGAACCCTTGTTCCACGACCCGGTACCGCCGGCGTCGAGGGTACCGCTGCCGGTCAGCGCGATGTTCGTCTGGCCGTACGCGTAGATCATCGGCGACCGGTTCATGCACTCGATGCCCTCGTACCGGGTCAGCACGGTCGGGTATTTGCTGGCGTCGCCGCTGAACTTGATGGTGGCGCCGGCGCCGACGTTGAGCTCGACGTTGCTGAGCAGGTGGATGGCGCCGCTGGTCCAGGTACCCGCCGGCACGATGACCCGGCCGCCGCCGGCCTGGTTCGCGGCCTTGATGGCCGCCGCGAAGGCCGCCGTGTTGTCGGCGCCGCCGCTCTTGGCACCGAACGCGGTGATGTTGAACGTCCGGTTGGGGATGTTGACCTGCTTGGTCGCGGCCACGATCGCCTGCGCCTCGGGCCAGGGCAGATCACCGGGTGCCACCTTGAAGCCGGCGCCGGCCGCCTGGGGCGCGGCGGGTGCGCTGGTACTGGCGAGCGCCTCGTGCGCGAGAATCGGTGCGGCCACGGCCGCTCCCGCCACCGCGGCACCCAGGCCGATGGCCTGCCGCCGGGACAAACTGTCTGCCATGCTTTTTCCACTACTCCTCGTGGCCGGGACAGCGCATCCGCTGGCGGGTGTCGGACGGGCCGACCGCGGACCTCGCTCTTGATCTGTCTAGCGAGGCCCGCCGCTGGTAACCCAATGGCGAGCCTCGATATAGAAGGTCTACCGGACCCGACGTGAGCTGGTCAAGGACCGTCGGTAAGGGGTGCCGCCGGGCGGAACAGGGTCAGCCGCGCCGGGTATCCGGCTCGGGCTCGGCCACGGCCGGTTCGGTGCCCAGGAGTTCGGACAGGGTGGTCGGCGGCTGCTCGCCGACGCAGATCGAGGCGGCGGCCCGCTCGAAGAACCGCAGCATCTCCACCGGGAAGGGCATGACGAGCGTCGAGTTCTTCTCCGCCGCGACCTCCACGACGGTCTGCAGCAGCCGGAGCTGGAGCGCGCCCGGGGTGGAGGCCATGATGGCGGAGGCGTCGGCGAGCTTCTGCGCCGCC
Source organism: Actinomycetota bacterium (assembly GCA_005885115.1). Classification (GTDB taxonomy): domain Bacteria; phylum Actinomycetota; class Actinomycetes; order Mycobacteriales; family Micromonosporaceae; genus AC-43. The sequence goes on from VAXX01000320.1 coordinate 1,728, forward strand.
TGGAACTCGCCGTCGGCGGTGATGATGCGGGCGCGGCGTTCCCGTTCGGCCTCGGCCTGCCGGGACATCGAGCGCTTCATCGCTTCCGGCAGTTGTACGTCCTTGATCTCCACCCGGTCGATGTGGATCCCCCAGCCCAGGGCCGGGCTGTCGATCAGCAGCTCCAGGCCCCGGTGCAACTGCTCCCGGTTGGACAGCAGGTCATCCAGCTCGCTCTTGCCGATGATGGACCGCAGCGAGGTCTGCGCGACCTGCTCGACGGCGAAACGGTACCGCTGGACCTCGATCAGGGCCTTCATCGGGTCCTCGACCCGGAAGTACACGACCGCGTCCACCTTGACCGTCACGTTGTCCCGGGTGATGCCCTCCTGGGACGGGATGGGCATGGTGACGATCTGTACGTTGACCTTCCGGAGCCGGTCCATGACCGGCACGATGTACGCCAGTCCGGGCTCCCGGATGTGCGGCAGGGCCCGCCCGAAGCGGAACACGATGCCGCGCTCGTACTGGTTGACGACCCGTAGACCGGTGGCGGCGAACACGGCGACCGCGCCGAGCGCGAACACGAGAGCCTCGATCATCTGGCGCCTCCCCGAGGCGTACCGCTGATGGTTCGATGGTAGGTCAGCCGCTGCGGCGGTTGCCCCACATCCGCGGCCCCTGCACCGCCCCCTGGCCGTGCGGGAAGTGGCCCTTCTGCGCCTGCGGCGCCGGGGGCTTGCCCTTGCCGCGCGCCCGGCGGGCGGCCCGGTTCTCGAACTCCGGCTCCTCGGTCTCCGCGGGCTCGGGCCCGGTCTCCTCGGGTTCGGGGGCGCTGCTCTTGGCCATGGGAGGACGGTAGCAGGCGGACGGCCGGTCCGGCTCGGCGTCGTCTGACGCCGCGCGCGACCCGGACCGGCCGGACGTACGCTCGGGCAGGTGAGAATCGCCTACGCCGCCGACGACGAGAACGACACGACCCGGGCGGTCGTGACCTACCTCGAGGAGCAGGGCCACGAGGTGGTCGCGGTACGGCGATCGCGGCGAACAAGGTGCCGGGGGTACGGGCGGCGCTGGCCTGGGAGCCGTGGATCGCCCGGGGCGCGCGGCGGTGGAACGACGCCAACGTCCTGGCGCTGAGCCTCAAGCGGCTGGCCCCGGACGTGGCGGTCGAGGTGGTACAGGCGTTTCTGGACACGACCGAGTCCGACCCCGACGAGCGGGCGAACATCGAGCGGCTGCGCGAGCTCGAAGGCTAGAGCGTGGCGTACGCCTTGTCGGGTGCGTCGACCACCTTGGTACCACTGGGGATCACGATGGTGACCGGGGCGCCGAAGTCGGACAGCTTGAGCCCGTAGACCACGTCCTTGCCCCCGGCCAGGCCCGGGAACGTCGTCTTGAAGCCGCTCAGGTATCCGTGCTCGTCGACGGTCGCGGTGAAGACGAGCGTCTGGGCGTTGGCGCCGGCGGCCTTCAGTACGTGGTCGAGGAACTTCTGCTCGCCGGGGGTGGCGCCCTTCACCTGGGTCGCGTCGATGTGCCCGAGGTACCGGCCGGGTGCCGTCTGCTGGACCCCGGACGCCCCGGACAGCAACGTCATCGGGACCAGTACGTCGGTCAGCAGCGCCTGGCTGCTGGCGTCGCGCAACTTGGTGATCTTCAGGCGCCAGGTCCCGCCCTTGAGTGTTCTGAGCCCGCCGAGGTAGTAGTCGGTGGGCGTGACGGTCACCTTCAGTCCGGTACCGCCGGGCGCCTGTTCCAGGGCCGCCGTGTGACTCGTACCGTCATAGCTGCCGAGGAAATCGTCGCCGGTCGAGTCGCTGATCTCCACCTTGAGGTTGACTCCGGTGGTTCTGGTGACCGCGGCGGCGAGCACGTCGCCCGGGTCCGGCGCCGGAACAGCCGGCGGTGAGCTGTGGGTGGCCGCCGGGGTCGGTGTCGCGCCGCAGCCGGCCAGCGGGAGGAGGGCCGCGGCTACCGCGCCCAGGGCAGCGAATCTACGCAGCATCAGCGATTCCTGTGGGGAACGGAGACCGTGCCCCGGCGGGAGTGGCGTCCCGCCGGGGCACGAGCCGGTGTGGGGTCAGCTTACCGACACGTCGTCGTACCGGGTGTCGGTCGCGTCACCCGGGTTGTTCTCGTCGTGGTTGACCAGGGTCAGGGTGTAGCTGTCCCCCGCGGTGATCGCGTGACTCACCTTGGTGTAGCTGGTGTTGAGGTTGCAGGTCCTGCCGAGCACGGTCACCGTCGTACCGGTGGTGTTGTCCTTCAACGTCGCGGTGGCCCAGTCGTAGGTGACATCGTCCGGGCAGTGCACGAGGTAGTAGAAGGACACCGTCGTCGACCCGGCCGGTGCGGTGAAGGTCTGGCTGACCTTCGAGTCGCCGTTGGTCGGGTTGGTCGAGCCGAGCAGCACCGCGTGCGTTCCACTGTGGACGGTCGAGGTGGTGATCGCGGTGGTACCCGTGCGGGTCCAGCCGGTGAAGTCACCGGTCTCGAAGCCACCGTTGACGATCGCGCTCGGCGGCGGAGGCGGGGTCGAGGTGGGCGGCGGGGGCGGGGTCGAGTCGGTCGGCGTGGGTGTCGGGGTTCCGGACGAGGTTGTCGGGGTCGGCGTCGGCGAACTCGAGTCACCCGGCGCCCAGTAGTCGCCGGCCATCACGATGTAGACGATCATCTTGATGGTCTCGCCGAAGTAGGCGTCCCCGAACGGGTTGGTGGCCAGGTAGTTCCAGATGGTGTCGGTCCAGCCCTGGTCGCCCGCGGCCATCGCCGACGGACCGACCGAGTCGCCGGCCTCCTCGGCCACGTCACTCGTGTTGTACGGGGTGCCGTCCAGCTTCGTGTGCGGGTACACCTTCTGCGGGTTGCCACCCGAGTGGCTCTTGTAGCTGTTCGACTCGTGGGTGGCGACGATGTTGTCCGGCTGGCTCTCCTGGTAGTTGGCCGGGGCCGGCGTCGGGCTCGTGGTGTTGGCGTTGACCACGAAGTCCGACAGCAGGTTGGCGGTCGGCGAGTACGCCGCGGTGAACTCCTGGATCAGGTTCTGGGTCTTGGTGATGACCTTGTTCCAGTCGTGCGCCGTGTCGTACGCGGCGAACGCCCGCAGGTGGTCGAGCATGAAGTCCGACGGCCGGGTGTCCGTGCCCGGGCCGTCGTCCTCGCACTTGAGGTGCCCGTCGGAGGCCACGTCGGCGGCGTAGAACCTGCCCAGCCAGGCCAGCGCGTCGGCGGTGTACCCGCCCCACTGCTTGTCGGCCAGGATCAGCCCGTACCCGATGTCCAGGTCGCCGTCGGTCGCGCCGTCCGGGGTGCCGGAGTCGGCGTACTTACAGGTGTTGCCGTCCAGCTTCCACTGCATCATGCCCTGGCCGTCGCGGTGGTCCTTGACCAGTTGCCACAGCCCGTCGAACTCGACCTTCGCGTTCGCGTCGTACCCGGCCATCAGCGGCACGATGTTCATGCCGTACCCCTGGGCCTCGGAGACCGTGCCGTTGTTGGGCGCGTCGCCGTCGCCCTTGGTGGAGACGTAGTACTCGTTGCTGGCACAGCCGTGCACGAGGTACGTGGACTTCCACGAGTTGTACTGCTTTTCGACGGCGGCGTCGCGCGTGGCCTGACTGGCCGACGGCTTCACCCCGACCTTGTAGGTGACATGAGAGGGGAATGGGTGGCCCAGCGTCGCCGCCGAGGCGTTGTGGGCCAGCGCGGCGGTCACCGCCGCGGCCACCAACGCCGCGGACGACAGCGCCGCGATCCCCGTCCTTCGGTTCATGGACTCTCCAGCAGTAGGCGGGATTGTGGGAGAGGTGAGTGGTGCCTGTTTATTAGGCAACCTTCCTTACTATTACCGCTACGCTGACAGCTTGATCCAGCCGGCGCGCAGTGTCAAGCGTCACTGCTCACGAACGTGAATGCGCGATGCCGCAATCGTTTGGGAGCCCGGCGGGCCGCTGGCTCGTCGCTGACTGGCTCGTCGGTGGTTGCGTCGGTCGGGGACGGATGACGATCGCGGGCATGGCGGCAGTTGGGGCTGCGGGCGGCCGCGCCTCGAAGGTGCCGGCGACAGCTACGACCACATCGGTGGTACCGGTCGACGACGACGCCAGCGCCGGGCCCGGACCCGCCTGGCGAGGACTTCGCGCATCGGGTGCGGCGCCCATTCGGCGGCCAGCGTCGGCGCCGGCAGTCCCGGCCCGGCCGCCTTCGCCAAACTGCTCGCCCACCCCACGACCCAGGGGGTACCGGTGATCGTGGAGACCCCGAGCGAGGGCGTGTCGGGAGCCGGCCATGCGCGCGACATCACGAAGCTGCGCGACCTGGCCCCGGTGGCTCAGGACCTACGCCGCCGGAGCGACAGGACGATCAGGGCGCCGGGCACCGGGAGGATCAGCAGGAACCCGAGGATCGCCAGCAGGTAGCCCTTGGGCTGCTCCTCGTTCTGCCCGTGGTCGAGCAGGAAGTTGCCGTCCTGGAACAGGTGCAGGCCCCAGTAGACGCTGAGCAGGGCGCACAGGACAGCCAGCACGATGCCGACCCCCCGGCCGCCGGTGGACTGGTTCCGGTTCTCGGTCATCGCATCTCCATGGTTGGTCAGCTCAGGCGCACGGCCCGGATCAGCATGAGCAGTCCGCTCAGGCCGACGGGCAGGCCGGCGAGGATTCCGATCATGAGCAGGTTGAACGCACCCGGGCTGATACCCGGGGTATCCGAGTGGCTGAGCGCGTAGAAAAGGCAGAAGCCGAAGGTGCCGAGCCCGGCGACGGCCTGCGTCGCCCAGAGCCAACGCGGGCCCGGCGCGTCCGGCAGGAACTGGCAGTTCGTCACCAGGGCCTCGCCCAGATTGGGGTACATCTCGGTCAGGCCGGTCACGCTGAACCGGCGTCCGTCGGTGAGCCGGATCCGCAGCACGTACTGGGCCCCGAGGTAGGTACGGATGGCGGTCTCGGGCAGGTAGATCTCCCGTACCCCGTCGATGTCCGACCAGCGCCACGCCTCCACCCGCCGAGCGGTTCCGTGCACCAGTCCCCGCTCGCGGACCTCGAAGTACTCGCCGCGCCCGTCCCGCAGCGCCCGGAAGAGGTACCAAGCGGCGATCATCAACGCGCATACCCCGATGCCGAGGACGGTCCCCCGAACCCGGCTATCCGACGGCGTGTACCGGACCGGGTGCGGGAGCACGTTGCCGCAGAACAGGAATACGCTGCCCACCACCACGCCGAGCGCCACGATCACGAACCGGCGCTGCCGGTTGACGGTGTGGTGGCTCACCATCTGGCCCAGGTCCTCGGGTCTCCTCCGCTCCATGGCTGATGACCTTTCGGGACGGCCGTCCAGCATGTGTCCAGCGGCGGCTGGACGGGCCGGGCCGGGACGGGTTGGATTAGGCCGGCGGGTTGGGGGGTCGGATGCGGTTTCGGGTACTGGGCCCGTTGGAGGCACTGGACGGGGCCGGGCGGCCGGTCCGGCTCGGCGCGCCAAAGCAGCGGGTACTGCTGGGGATGCTGCTGCTGCACGCGGACCGGCCGGTGCCCGTGGACCGCCTCGTCGACGCGCTCTGGCCGGACGGGCCGCCCCGGTCGGCCCGGCAGGTGCTGCGTACCTACGCCTCCGCGCTGCGCGCTGCGCTGTCCCTCGACGGGCTGACCGCTCAACCCGCCGGGTACCGGCTGGCCGTACCCCCGGACGAGCTGGACCTGACGGTGTTTGAGCGGCTGGCCGGCGAGGGTGAGCGGGCGCTGTCCGGGGGCGACCTGTCGCTGGCGGCCGAACGCCTGCACGGCGCGCTGGCCCTGTGGCGCGGCCCGGTGCTGGCCGATCTCGCCCTGGCCACGGAGGTCCTACCCACTGTGGCGGGGCTGGACGAGCGGCGGCTGGCGGTCCAGGAGATCTGGCTGGAGACCCGGCTGGCACTGGGCCACCACGCGGCTCTGGTCGCC
>VAXX01000321.1:0-2679 GCA_005885115.1 Actinomycetota bacterium
GATATCAACTGGTCAGACGGCGGATACCGATCTGTCGTCGACTATCTCACCGCCTGATACCGTCTCGACACTGCTCGTGGGAGGGGAGGTCGGGTGCCGACAGTCAGCGTCGTCGTTCCGTGTTACAAGTACGGCCGGTACGTGACCGACTGCGTCACGAGCGTGCTCGCCAACTCGGAGGTCGACCTCGACATCCTGGTCGTCGACGACGCCTCGCCCGACGACTCGTGGTCGATCGTGCAGCGGCTGCCCGGGCTCGACCCGCGCATCCGGGTCCACCGCAACACCCGGAACCAGGGCCTGATCGGTACCGCCAACGCCGCCATCACGGTGGCGACCGGTGACTACCTCGTGCTGCTGTCGGCCGACGACGCCCTGACCCCCGGCTGGCTGGACCGGGGCGTGTCGTTCCTCGCCCGCAACCCGCAGGCGGCCCTGGCGTACGGGCCGACCCGCCGGTTCGCCGACCGGCTGCCCACCCTGCACGTCAAGCGCGCCGTCCGGCCGGTTGGCTGGTCCGGGCGGGACTGGATCGGGCAGACCTGCGCCCGGGGCGTCACCCCGATGCTCTCCCCCGAGGTCATCGCGCGGACCTCCGCCCTGCACGAGGTCGGCGGGTACCGCGCGGACCTGCCGTACAGCTCGGACATGGAGATGTGGCTCCGGCTCGCCTCGGTGGGCGACGTGATCCGGGTCGGCGGACCGGTCGCGGCGTTCTACCGGGTCAGCGCGCAGAGCATGTCCCGCCGGGTGTACCTGGACCTGCTGCACGAGCTCCAGGTCCGCCGGGACGCCTTCGACGCCTGGTACGGGTTCGCCGGGGACCGGGTACCGGACCGGGAAGCCCTGATGGCCACGGCCCGTACCGCGCTGGCCCGCCGGGCGGTCCGCCGCGCGTACGTGGCCTTCCTCCAGGACCCGCTCAGTGGCCAGTTCGACAGCCTGTGCCAGTTCGCGCTGGACAACGACCCGGACTGGGCCAAGCGCCCGATCGAGCGACTCATGTCGATCCGTGACCGCGCCTGGGCCCGGTCGGCGCGCCAGCGGCTGCTCCCGGTGACCCGGCTGGGGGTACGGGCCCGGCACGCCGCCGCCGACATCCGGGCCCGCCTGCACGTCATCTGACCGCGCTACGTCATCTGACCAGCGTCAGCTGACCGGACGCAGCCCGGCTTCGACAGGTTCGTGTTTCGTCCCGCAGGACGGGCAGACCAGGTCCGCGTCCAGCCGCTCCCCGCAGGCGCACACCCAGCCCTTCTGCCGGGCCGGGTTGCCCGCCACGAACGCGTGCGCGGGTACGTCCCGGGTGACGACCGCACCGGCCGCCGCGAACGCGTACGCCCCGATCTCCACGCCGCACACCACGACCACGCCGGCGCCGAGGCTCGCCCCGCGCCGTACCATCGTCGACAGCAGCGCGTCCGGACCCTTCCGGAGCGCCGCCCGGGGCCGCAGATCGTTGGTGAACAGCACGTTCGGCCCGAGGAACACCTCGTCCTCGCAGGTGACTCCGCTGAACACCAGGGTGCCGTTCTTCACCGTCACCCGGTCGCCGAGGACCGCGCCGTTCTCGATGAACGCGCAGTCGCAGATGTTGCAGTCCCGCCCGACCCGGGCGCCCGGCAGCACGTGCGCGAACGCCCACACCCGGGTACCGGCCCCGACCTCGTCGCTCTCACACAGTCCGCGCGGATGTACGAACACCGCGTCGCGCGGGATGTCGAGCGGGATGTCGCCGGGCATGGAACTCCTTCAGGGACGGTGCTGGGTCAGCGCGAGCGCGCCGACGACAGTGTGCTGGTCGGCCCCGACGTATCACGCCTCGTCCGTCCACCACTTGACCAGGCCGCGCAGGCCGTCGTCCAGGCCGATCTCCGGGCGCCAGCCCAGGTCCCGGGCGGCGGCGCTGATGTCGGCCAGCCGCCGGCTCGTCTCGGTACGGGAGGCGATGTTGTACACCGTGTCGGTGACCTCGGCCCGGGCCGCGCGGAGGTTGGCCCGGGCGATGTCGTGGACGTGGACGAAGTCCATGGTCTGCTTGCCGTCGCCGAAGATCAGCGGCGGCTCACCCCGGGCGATCCGCTCCATCCAGCGGATCAGCACCTCGGTGTAGACCCCGTGGGCGTCCATCCGGGGGCCGTACACGTTGAAGTACCGCAGGGCCACGTAGTCCAGCCCGTACATCGCGTGGAAGCTGCGCAGCATCCCCTCGTTGAACGCCTTCGCCGCACCGTAGAACGTGTCGTTGTGGTAGGGATGGTGCCGCTCGGTCGTCGGGAACTGCTCCGCCATCCCGTACACGGATGCCGACGAGGACGCGATGACCTTCCGTACCCCGGCTTCGGCGGCCGCCTCGATGACGGTGAACGTACCGTCGACCAGGCTCTCCAACGCCAACCGTGGCTCCTGCGCGCACTGGGTGATGCGCAGCGCGGCCAGGTGGAACACCAGGTCCTTCCCGGCCGTGAGGTCGTGCACCAGGGTACGGTCGCGGATGTCACCTTCCACCAGCTCGACCGGTCCGTTCGCCAGCGACCAGTCCAGGTTGGCGCGCCGACCGCGTACCAGATTGTCCAGGACGACGACCTGCGCGGCCCCGCCCCGGACCAGTTGGTCGACCACGTGCGAGCCGATCGTGCCCGCCCCGCCGGTGACCAGTACCCGCGCGCCCGCGATCGG
>VAXX01000321.1:2750-10610 GCA_005885115.1 Actinomycetota bacterium
AGCGAACTCCTCCACCATGCTGCGCAACGCTTCGCGCTCCAGCAGCGCCGGGGACACGATGTCGCCGGAGCGGTAGGACACCAGCAGGTCCCGCCGCTCGTCGGCGTCCAGGTCCGGGCCCGCGCTGACGTCCACGCCCCGGTCGAACACCGACACCCGCTGGGTCGGGTTGAGGTCGTCCCACACCACGGTCCGCCGCGAACCACCGATCAGCATCGTGCGTACCTTGACCGGCGAGAGCCAGTTGACGTGGACGTGCACGATGCCCCCGCCGGACAGCCGTACGGTCAGGTAGGCCACACAGGACCGGCCGGCGCCGATCGGGTCGGCTCCGAACGCCGACAAGGCCACCGGTACGTTGCCCTCCGGCAGGACATAGTCCAGGACGGACAGATCGTGCGGGGCGAGGTCCCAGATGACGTCGATGTCCTTCTGCACCAGGCCCAGGTTGATCCGTACCGAGTCGACGTAGTGCAGCTCGCCGAGCTCACCGCTGCCGAGCAGGTCGCGGATGCGTTGTACGGCCGGGGTGTAGCAGTACGTGTGGTCGCACATCAGGGTCAGCCCGAGCCGATCGGCCTCCTCCACGAGGACGAGCCCGTCGGCGTAGCTGGCCGCGAGCGGCTTCTCCACCAGGACGTGCTTGCCGGCCCGCAGTGCGGCCAGGGCCACGTCCCGGTGGGTACCGGCCGGGGTGGCGATCGCGACCGCGTGTACCGCCGGATCGTCCAGGACGTCGGCGAACCGGTCGGTGGCCGCGACCGTGGAGTACCGCCCGAGGGCGCGTTCGGCGCGGCTGCGATCCAGGTCACACAGCCAGCGGAGGTGGAAGGAGGGGCTGGCCGCGAAGTTGCGGACGAGGTTCGGGCCCCAGTAGCCGGATCCGATCACGGCGATGCCGATCGGTTCGGTGCCGATCGGTTCGGTTTCGGTCAGGGCGGGCGAAATGCTCACGGGCTCCTCTTCGGAGAGTCAGGCGTTGCCCGGCGGTGTCAGGACATGCGGAACCGACGTGCCGCTGGCAACGTAGCCGGTGTATGTGCCTTACGGGTACCTGGTGACGAATTCCCGCCGGACCGTCCGGCCAATACGGCACGGGAAGTCAGTGGCGCATCGTGCGGACAGCCAGTTCGCTGACGCGCATCCGACAGCCCTGTCGTTGCGCTGGTCGGGTGCCTGATACTGCTCCGGTGATCAGTGTGGTCATTCCGGCCCACAACGAGTCTGCCGTGATCGGCCGGTTACTGACCGGACTGCTCAGTCAGGCCCAACCGGGCGAATTCGATGTCATCGTGGTGGCCAACGGGTGTACAGACGACACCGCGGAGGTGGCGCAAGCCTTCGGCCCGCCGGTGACTGTCGTGTCGACCCCGATTCCGAGCAAGGCCGCCGCGCTGCGGCTGGGCGACGCGCGGGCGGCGGGCTTTCCCCGGCTGTACGTGGACGCGGACATCGAGCTGCGTACCGAGGACGCGCGGGCGCTGGCGCGGGCGTTGGCGCAGCCCGGGATCCTCGCGGTGGCGCCACACCGGGACCTCGCGTTGGACCGCCGGCCACTGTCCGTGCGCTGGTACTACCAGTTCTGGCAATGGCTGCCGGTGGTACAGGACGGTCTGTTCGGGCGCGGTGTGATCGGACTCACCGCCGAGGGCAAGGCCCGGCTGGGCGAGATGCCCGACATCCTGGGCGACGACCTCGCCGCGTCGATCGCGTTCGCCGCGCACGAGAAACAGGTGGTACGGCACGCTTCGGTACGGATACACACACCTCGTACCGGCGCCGACCTGATCCGGCGCCGGATCCGCTCAGTGACCGCCACCACCCAGGTCGGTGCGCAGAACTCCGCCGGTGCGACGGCCCGGACCAGCCGCGCCGACCTGATGGCCGTGGTCCGCGCGCATCCCGGCATGGCGTTGCGGCTGCCGGTGTTTCTCGGCATCACCGCGATCAGTCGGCAACGCGCCCGGCGCCGGATCCGCTCCGGAGACTTCACCACCTGGCTACGGGACGAAAGCAGCCGGACGTGACGGGTGACCGTACCCCCCGGGTCGCCGTCGTCATCGTGTGCTGGAACAGCGCGCAGACGCTGCCCGGACTGCTGGACTCGCTGCCCGAGGGGTTGGCGGGGCTGCGGTACCAGGTCATCGTCGTGGACAACGACTCCGCCGACGACACCGTGGCGGTGGCCCGCCGGTGCGTACCGGACTGCCTGGTCGTACCGACCGGGTACAACGCGGGGTACGCGGCGGGGATCAACGCCGGGGTCGCCGCGGCCGACCCGTACGACGCGGTGCTCGTCCTGAACCCCGACATCCGGCTCTCGGCCGGCTGCGGTGCCCGGCTCCACCGCGAACTGACCGGTGAGGTCGGGATCGCCGTACCGCTGATCCGGCACGAGAACGGCTCGGTCGCGTACTCGCGGCGGCGGGAGCCGACCATCACCCGGGCCTTCGGCGAGGCGCTGCTCGGCGAGCGGGCCGGTCGGCTGCGCTACTTCGGCGAGACGGTGCTCGACGAGCGGGCGTACCGTACCGCCGGGCGCAGCGACTGGGCGACCGGCGCCGTCATGCTCATTTCGGCACAATGCCTCACCGCGTGCGGTCCGTGGGACGAATCGTTCTTCCTCTACTCCGAGGAGACCGACTACGCCCTGCGTGCCCGCGACAACGGATACCACACCCGGTTCATCCCGGATGCCGAGGCGACCCACCTGGGCGGCCAGTCCCGGGTTTCGCCCCGGCTGTGGAGCCTGCTCGCGGTCAACCGCGTCCGGCTGTACCGTAAGCGCCACTCCGCGCCGGCCACGGCCATGTTCCGGGCGGCGCTGGTCCTGCGCGAATCCTCCCGTGCCCTGCTCGGGCAGCAACGCAGCCGCAGCGCGATGGTCGCGCTGCTGCGCGGCGCCTCCCCCGAGCAGTGGCGTACCCCTCACCCGCGAAAACCCTTGGAGTGACCGTGCGGTTATCCGTCCGTACCCGCCTTTCCCTGGCGGCCGCCACTGTCCTGGCGGTCGCCAGCGTCTGTCTGGTGACTCCCGCGTTCGCCACCGGCGGGCCGGCGTTCGTCCAGCAGGCGAGCGCGCACAGCGGCCGGGCCGCCAGCATCACGGCGCTCCTTCCGGCCCCCACCACCGCGGGCAACCCGCTGGTCGTGGAGGTCGAGCTTCACCGCCTCCGACCACACCGAGATGAGCGTGTGGACCGCCCCGGTGGCCACCGGCGGTACCCGTCCGACCATCACCGCGCGCCCGAGCGCCGCCGCCGACCTCGGCGTCGTCGTCCTGGAGTACGCAGGGCTGTCCACCGCGGCCGACGCGACCGTGCTGGACCAGCAGGCGCACGCCACCGGGAGTACGGGCGCGGCGGCCACGGTCAGCTCCGGCGCCACCGGGCCGGCCGCGGCCGGTAACGAGCTGGCGCTGGGCTTCTACGCCGACTCGGGCTTCTCCGACGGACTGACCGCGGCGGGCGGGTTCACCGCCCGGGCCACGGTCGCCCCGGCCGGCGACATGGAGCTGCTCGCCGAGGACAGCGCGGTCAGCGCGGGCGACACCCCGGCGGCCGCGGTGCAGAGCAGCGCCCGGACGGTCTGGCTGATGGCGACCGTCGTACTGCGCGGCGGTACGAGCGCGCCGCCGACGCTACCGGGCGCGCCGACCGGGGTCGGTGCCAGTGCCGGCGACGGTACGGCCGTGGTGAGCTGGACCGCGCCGAGCAACGGCGGCGCCACGATCACCTCGTACACGGTGACGCCGTACGTCGGGAGTACCGCCCAGGCGTCGAGCACCGTCACCGGTACCCCGCCGGCCACCACGGCGACCGTCACCGGGCTGACCGACGGCACCGCGTACACGTTCACGGTCACCGCCACCAACGCGGTCGGTACCGGTCCGGCGTCGGCCCCGTCCGCGCCCGTCACCCCGGCCGCGCAGCAGGGCGGCCAGTGGTCCGCGCTACAGACCTGGCCGATCGTCGCGCTCAGCAACTCCTTGCTGTACAACGGTTCCGTGGTCGCCTGGGACGGCTGGCAACAGCCGCAGCCCGCGGTGGTCTGGAACCCGGCCAGCCCGCAGACGTTCACCACCATCAACGCACCGGACAGCGTGTTCTGCGACGGCGGGGCCAGCCTGCCCGACGGGCGGCTGCTCGTCGTCGGCGGCTACGGCGGGCTGACCACCGGCGCGCTGGGCATCGTGGACACCAACATCTTCGATCCGGCCACCAACCGGTGGAGCCGGGTCGCCGACATGCACGTACCGCGGTGGTACCCGTCGCTGACCGAGCTGGCCGACGGCCGGTACGTCGCGGTCAGCGGCAACTCCACGAACTCGGTCACCTGGGCGGACACCCCCGAGGTGTACGACCCGGTGGCCAACACCTGGACGCTGCTGCCCGGCGTTTCCACCCCGCAGGTACACGAGGACGAGTACCCGTTCAGCTACCTGCTGCCCAGCGGCAAGGTCTTCACCGTCGGGCCCAACGAGGACAACTCGTTCCTGCTCGACGTACCGGCGCAGACCTGGACCCCGGTCGGCGGTACGAGCGGCGTACACAACGGCTCGTCGGTGATGCGCCACCTCGTCCGTGATCGACCTCACCGCCGCGACCCCGACCTGGCAGCAGATCGCGCCGATGAAGCAGGCCCGGGTGTACCACACCCTGACGATGCTGGCCGACGGCAAGGTACTGGCGGTCGGTGGCAGCTCGACCACCGACCAGGGCGTGGTGACCACCGGCGTGCTCCCCGCCGAGATCTGGGACCCGGCCACCCAGACCTGGACGCAGGTGGCCGGGATGGACGTGAGCCGCAACTACCACTCGACCGCGCTGCTGATGCCCGACGGCCGGGTCCTGGTGGCCGGCGGCGGGCACCCGTTCGGGCTCAACAACCCCGGCCAGTACTCGGCGCAGTACTACTCGCCTCCGTACCTGTCCAACGGGGCGCGGCCGACGATCACTTCCGCTCCGGCCAGCGCCACGTACGGCTCGACCCTCTCGGTGTCCACCCCGGACGCCGCCTCGATCAGCGGGGTCAACCTCGTCTCGCTCGGCGCGGACACCCACCAGCTGGACATGAACCAGCACTTCGTACCGCTGAGCTTCACCGCCCACTCCGGCGGGCTGAGCATCACCGCGCCGTCGGCGGCGGAGCTGGCCCCGCCCGGGTACTACATGCTGTTCATCCTCAACGACAAGGGCGTACCGTCGACCGCGCAGATCGTCCGGCTGGCCAAGGCGATCACCGCGCCGGCCGCGCCCGGTTCGGTCAACGCCTCGCCGGGCAACGCGAGCGCCACGGTGTCCTGGAGCGCGCCGAGCGACGGCGGTAGTCCGATCACCTCGTACACGCTCACGCCGTTCATCGGCGGCACCGCGCAGCCGTCGACCACGGTCAGCGGCAACCCGCCGGCCACCTCGACCACGGTCGGCGGCCTGACCAACGGGACCGCGTACACGTTCACGGTCAAGGCGACCAACGCGGCCGGTACGTCACCGGCGTCGGTACCGTCCGGTGGGGTCACGCCGTCGGCGACTCCGGCACCGGCGTTCGTCCAGCAGGCCGGCGGCCACGTCACCCATACCGGCAGCCTCGCCGTGTCGCTGCCGACGGCACTGCGTACCGGCGACCGGCTGGTGGTCGAGGTCGGCGTCTGGAACTCGGCCAACGGTACGGCGACCGGCGTGAGCGACTCGGCCGGGGACAGCTTCGTCGAGGTGTCCCACGGCAAGGCGTCCGACGGTACCGAGCTCAGTGTCTGGACGGCACCGGTCACCGCCGGCGCCGGCCAGTCCCCGGCCATCACCGCGACCGCGTCCGGGGCGGCGGACATCGGGGTCGCGGCGTCGGAGTACAGCGGCCTGTCCACGGTGGCCGACGCGTCGGTGGTGGACACCCAGGCGTCGGCGACCGGCTCGGTCAGCGCCGGCAGCACGGTCAGTTCAGGGGCGACCCCGGCCGTGACGGCCGGCAACGAGCTGGCCGTCGGGTTCTACGCCGACTCCGGCTTCGGTCACGCCCTGTCCGGTGGTACCGGCTGGTCGGCGCGGGCCAACGTGTCCCCCAACGGGGACATGGACCTGCTGACCGAGGACCAGCCGGTGGGCTCCGGCGCCACCCCGGCCGCGACCGCCGGTACCGGTGGGAACGCGATCTGGCGGATGGCGACCGTGGTGTTCAAGTCGGCCGCAGGGGCGCCGCCGCCGACCACGCCGGCCGCACCGACCGGCGTGAACGCGGCACCGGGCAACGGTTCCGCGACGGTCAGCTGGACGGCACCGGCCAGCGGCGGGAGCCCGATCACCTCGTACACGGTCACCCCGTACGTCGGCGGCACCGCGCAGGCGCCGACCCTGGTCGGTGGCAACCCGCCGGCCACCTCGGTCGCGGTCGCCGGCCTGACCAACGGGACCGCGTACACGTTCACCGTGTCCGCGACCAACGCCATCGGTACCGGCCCGGCCTCGGCCGCGTCGGGTGCCGTCACGCCGACGAGCAGTCCGCCGCCGGCCTTCGTCCAGCAGGCCTCCGGGTTCGTCGCCAGCACCACGAGCTTCGCGGTCAGCACCACCGGCGGTACGACGCCGGGTGACCGGCTGGTCGTGGAGGTGGCCGAGTGGGGCGGTGCCGGACCGACCACCAGCGGGGTGACCGACAGCGCGGGCGACGTGTTCACCAGGGTCGCCTCGGTCACCGGATCCGACCGGACCCAGCTCAGCGTGTGGACGGCGGTGGCCAGCGGGAGTACCCCGGTGACGGTCACCGCGACGACCACGGCGAGCGCCGACATCGGCATCGCCGTGACCGAGTACGCGGGCCTGTCCACGGCGGCGGGTACCGGCGCGGTGGACCAGAGCGCCCAGGCGACCGGCGGTACGACCGGCTCCCCCGCCACGGTCACGTCCGGCCCGACGCCGGCCACCACGGCCGGCGGGAACCTCGCCATCGGCTTCTACGCCGACTCCGGCTTCGTCAACGCGCTGACCGGCGACCCGGCGTACGCGGTGCGGATCAACCAGTCGCCGAACGGCCTGATGGAGCTGCTGGTCCAGGACAAGGTGGTACCCGCGGGATCGACGCCGGCACCGGGTACCGGCACCGGCTCGGGCGGATCCACCGTCTGGCTCGCCGCCACGGTCGTGTTCAAGCATGGCTGACCGGACGACGGTCGGGCCGACCCGGTACCTGCGCGACCGCACCGGGCGCCTGCGGTACCTGCCGGTCGGCCTGACCGCGGCCGGCCTGGTACTGGTCGCCTCAGCCGTGTTCGTCGCGGTCCGGCCGTCCAGCGGTGCGGCTGGCGGCTTCACCGCCACGGTCACCGGCTGCGACGTCCGGTCGCCGGGCACCGCACAGGTCGGCTACTCGGTCACCAACGAGGACCGGACCACCCACGCGTACCGGGTCCTAGTCACCGTCACCCGCGGCTCGACCCCCCTCGGTTGGGGGGTCAGCCTGGTCAACCACCTCCGGGCCGGCGCGACCGGCACCGCGCAGGTACTCATCACGGTCACCGGCGCGGCCACCGGAGCGAGCTGCTCGGTGCACGCCGAGGTGTTCGACGGCAGCACCGGGCACCACGACCACACCCGGAACTGAGCCGGTCCTCGGCGGTACCTACCGGGGTCACACCCCGGTAGGTACCGCCGAGGTGCGCCGGGTCGGGGACGAGGCGGCCAGCGCGACGAGTCCGAGCGGCTGGTCCGGTGCCTGCGGCGCCGACGGCGCCTGGACCGGTGCCGGTGCCGGAGCCGGTACCACGAACTCCTGGACGACCTCCGGCAGGGCTTTCCCGGACAGGTCGACCGCGTGGACCTCGGCCCGGTACCGGGCCAGCGGCACCAGCGGGTCCGCCGGGGTGAA
>VAXX01000322.1 GCA_005885115.1 Actinomycetota bacterium
GGATGCGTTCCTGGATGGTCGCGTCGACGGCGAGCTTGGCCAGGCCGCTGGCCATCGCGGCGACCAGGCCCAGCAGCGCCAGCGTGACCAGGTTGAACCGGACCAGGGTCACGACGCCCAGGCCGGTTACCAGTACCAGCCCGCCGGCCTGCAACAGGGCCGGGCGGTGGATGTGCAGCCGGGTGCCGACCACGGTGGCCAGGAGCGCGCCCACGCCGAGCGCGGCGGCGATCACGCCCAGCGCGCCCGGCTGGCCGAACGTGACGTGGAACGCGCGGGTATCGAGGTGGCCGGCCCGGATGGCGAAGGCGAGGAACAGCGCGAGGAACCCGAACAGCGCGCGTAGCCACGCCGCGCCGCCGAGCGTCGCGAAGACCAGCCGGCCGGTCAGCGCCTTACCGCGCCGGCTGAAGATCGCGGGGAGCGACTCGGGCGGGTCGGAGTCGGCGCGCGACGGAAGCCCGAGCGCCACGACCGAACCGGCGAGGAAGATCAGCGCGGCGACCCGCAGCGGCCACTGCGCGCCGAAGGTGAACGCCGCCACGCCGATCGGGGCCACCAGCGCGCCCGCGACGGTGCCGAAGACCGAGGCCCGGGCGCCGGCCTCGGACAGCCGCAGGGTGGCGGGGAGCAGCCGGGGCACCGCCGCGCTGCGCGCCACCCCGTACGCCCGGGACAGCACCAGTACGCCGAACGCCGCCGGGTACAGCCCGAGCCCGTGGATGTAGTCCGCGATCATCCAGGCCAGGAACGCCCGCCCGAACATGGTGACCGCGAGCGCCGTACGCCGCCCGTGCCGGTACCGGTCGAGCACCGGCCCGATCACCGGCGCGATCAGCGCGAACGGGGCCATTGTGACGAGCAGGTACAGCGCCACCCGGCCGCGCGCCGCGTCGGCGGCGACGCCGAAGAACACGGTGCCGGCCAGGCCCATCGTCACCAGCGTGTCCCCGGCGCAGGAGATCGCGTGCAGGTCGAGCAGCCGGGTCATGCCCGCCTCGCCGGCCCCGCCGCGGTGCCGGGCGAACATCACCCGCCGGCTCACCCAGCGCGTCGCGCGCCGGCCGCCGCGGGCGGTCAGCCGGACACCCTTGAGGGTGTATCCGACGGTTCTTCCCAGCGACGGCATGCCACCATCCTGACGGATGGCATCCCGTTGGTGCCATCGCCGGCCCGATGAGGAAGAATGGCTCCTCGTGGTGGTGGCTACTCGCAACAAACTCGACCAGGTATGTGCCGAGGCGGTCGACCTCGCCCGCGCGGCGCGTGGTCACCCACCTGTTCGAGTGCCAGATGCCGGGGTACCGGGGCTGGCGCTGGGCGGTGACGGTGGCGCGGGTACCCCGCTCGAAGCAGGTCACCGTATGCGAGACGGTGCTGCTGCCCGGCCCGGACGCGCTCGTGCCCCCCGAGTGGGTACCGTGGCACGACCGTCTCCAGCCCGGCGACCTCGGCGTCGGCGACGTCATGGTCACCTCCGGGGACGACGACCGGCTGGTACCCGGTTACCTGCTCTCCGACGACCCGGCCGTCGAGGACGTCGGGTGGGAACTCGGCCTGGGCCGGTCCCGGGTGATGTCCAAGGAAGGCCGACAGGAGACGGCACAGCGCTGGTACGACGGTGACTCCGGACCCGACGCGCCGATCGCGGTCGCCGCGCCGGCCGCCGCCCGGTGCCGCTCCTGCGGCTTCTACCTGCCCCTGGCCGGATCACTGCGCCAGGCGTTCGGTGCCTGCGGCAACATCTACGCCCCCGACGACGGTCGGGTCGTCAGTGCCGAGCACGGCTCCGGTGCGCACTCGGAGGTACTGGGCGAACAGCCGCGTACCGAGGTCGAGGAGCTCCCGACCGTGTACGACGACAGCGAGGTCGACGCGGTCGCGGTCAGCCGGGGCGCGGGTTCGGTCGAGACCGGCGAGCCCGCCGAGCCGTACGGCCACGGTTAGGCGCGGTCGGCGGCCCGCCGTTGGCGGCGGTGACGGTCGTGGACGATCATCACGGCCAGCCCGACGAAGCCGAGCAGGAAGCCGGCCAGGCAGGTCCACAGCCAATGGGTGTGCCCGTGCCGGGCCAGCCAGCCGTGGAACGCCAGCAGCGCCAGGCCCAGTACCGCCCATACCACGATGCCGGCAACGGCGAACGGGACCATCGGCGGGTCCAGTGGCTTCGGCTCGGGTCGCACGGAACGAGCGTACGCGATCTTCGCGGGCTTCCTTCAAAGCCGTTCGGTACAGGCGAAGTGTGGGGTCGGGAGCCACTCGGCGCCCGTACCCCGGTCTTGTAGCGTGACGGCGGCCATATTCAGATGTCGTTAGCCATGCTTATTAGCTAGGCTAAGGATCGTGACGGAACGGATGGCGGTCGTGACCAGGCGACTCAGCGACCCGCAGCTCGCCGAGCAGCTGCGGGTGGCCATCGCGAGGCTGACCCGGAAGCTGCGGCAGACGCGGCCGATGGGGGAGCTGACCCAGAACCAGATCTCCGTGCTGGCCAGCCTGGAGCTGGCCGGCGCGCTGACCCCGCGCGAACTCGCCGAAGCCGAGCGGGTCCAGCCGCCGACCATGACCAAGGTCCTGGCCCGGCTGGAGGAGCGGGGGCTGGTCCAGCGGGCGCCGCACCCGACCGACGGGCGGCAGGTTCTGCTGTCCGCGACCGAGGCCGGGCGCGGGGTACTGCTGGAGCAGCGCCGGATGAAGGCCGAGTGGCTGACCGGGCGGCTGGCGCGGCTGTCCGCGGCGGACCGCGAGGTGCTGGCGCAGGCCGCGGAGATCCTGGACCGGCTCGCCCGCGAGAGCGACTGACTTCCACCACCGTCCACACCAGAGGAGGTACGCCCGACAGGAGGCGATTGCTTCGTGCGCCGCACGTTCCAGTCCTTGCAGGTCCGCAACTACCGACTATTCGCCTTCGGGCAGTTGATCTCCCTCATCTTCGGGTGGGTACAGATCACCGCGCAGGACTGGCTCGTACTGCAGGTCTCGCACGACTCCGCCTCCGCGCTCGGCGTGGTCACCGCGTTGCAGTTCACCCCGGTGATGCTGTTCACCCTGTACGCGGGCAAGCTGGCCGACCGCTTCGACAAGCGGCTGCTGCTCATCATCGTCAACGCCGTGTGGCTGGTGCTGTCCGGCCTGATGGGGATACTCGTGCTCAGCGGCGCGGTGGCGCTGTGGCAGGTGTACGTCTTCGCCCTGCTCTGGGGCACCGTGGCCGCGATCGAGACGCCGTTCCGCCAGTCGTTCGTCCACGAGATGGTCGGGCCGGCCCTGCTGCCCAACGCGTTGTCCCTCAACGCGGCCACGTTCAACTCGGCCCGGGTGATCGGGCCGGCGCTCGCCGGCTTCGCCATCGCCGGGCTGGGTACCGGGTCGGCGTTCGTGGCCAACGCGCTGTCCTACGTCGTACCGATCGTGGCGCTGTCCCGGATGCGGCCGGGCGAACTGCACCGGGGCGCCCGGGCCACCGCCGATTCGGGGGTACTCGACGGGCTGCGGTACGTGTGGCGCCGGCCGGACCTGCTGCTGCCGGTCGGGCTGATGCTGGTGATCGGCATGGTCGGGTACAACTTCCAGCTCACCCTTCCGGTGCTGTCCAAGCGCGTCTTTCACACCGGGCCGGCGACGTTCGGGCTGCTGGTCACCGCGCTCGCGCTCGGGTCGATCGGCGGGGCCCTCGCCGGTACCCGGCGCCGGGCGCGACCGTCGGTGTACGTGCTCATCGGCGGGGCGATCGCGTTCGGGATCTTCGGTACGTTGTCCGCGCTCATGCCGACGTACCCGCTGACGGCCGTACTGCTCGTGCCGACCGGGTTCTCGATGATCTACCTGGCCCAGGCGGCGAACCAGCGGATCCAGCTCGGTACCGACGCGGCGTACCGGGGCCGGGTCATGGCGCTGTACTTCCTGGTGTTCATCGGTACCAACCCGATCAGCGCCCCGCTGGTCGGCTGGCTGGCCCAGGTCGCCGGAGCCCGGGCGGCGATCTGGATCGGTACGGTGATCTCCCTCGTCGTATCGGTCGTCGCCCTCGTCGTACGACTACGGCACGCACCGGCCTCGAAGCTCTATGTGGATGTCGTACCCGTGTGGCAGGGTGAAGAACGTGGAGCACCCGCGCCTACTGACCTGTCTGGACACCGACTTCACCCGGTTCCGTCAGGTGGTCGCGCGCGATCTGACCGCACCGGTCCCGAGCTGTCCCGGGTGGACGGTTGACGATCTCGTCCGCCACGTCGGCCTGGTGTACCGGCACAAGGTCGAGGCGATGCGACGCGGTCTCCCGGGCGAGGGCGAGTGGCCGCCGGCCGGCGTCGAGGGCGAGGAGACCGTCGCCCTGCTCGACCGGGGCTACGCGGAGCTGACCGCCGAGTTCGCCGCGCGCAAGCCCGACGAGCCCTCCGGCACGTGGTACGAGCCTGAGCAGACGGTCGGCTTCTGGATCCGCCGGATGGCGCAGGAGACGGTGATCCACCGCGTCGACGCCGAGCAGGCGCTCGGTGAGCCGCTCGCCGAGATCCCGGACGACCTCGCGCTCGACGGTGTCGACGAAGTGCTCGAGCGCTTC
>VAXX01000417.1 GCA_005885115.1 Actinomycetota bacterium
ACGGCGCTGGCGGGCGGCCGGGAGATCGTGGTCAGCCGCGGCGAGCTGGTCGAGATCGGCGACGGGTTCCGGCTCCCCGACCTGCTCATCTCGACCGGTGCCCGGCTGCGCGAGGTCGGGACCACCAACCGCACCACGCTCGCCGACTACCGCGCCGCGCTCGGGCCGCGGATCGGCTTCGTGCTCAAGGTGCACCCGTCGAACTTCGTCGTCCACGGGTTCACCTCGTCGGTCGCCGTCGGGGACCTGGCCGGGCTCGGCGTACCGGTGGTGGCGGACATCGGCTCCGGACTGCTGGCCCCGGATCCGTTGCTGCCGGACGAGCCGGACGCGGCCTCGACGCTGCGCGCCGGCGCGGCACTGGTCACCGCGAGCGGGGACAAGCTGCTCGGCGGGCCACAGGCCGGGCTGCTGCTCGGGCGTACCGAGGTGGTCGAGCGGCTGCGCCGGCACCCGCTCGCCCGCGCCCTGCGGGTGGACAAGCTGACCCTGGCCGCGCTGGAGGCCACCCTGCGCGGGCCGCAACCGCCGGTGTGGCAGGCGTTGCGGGTCCCGGCCGCCACCCTCGCGCAGCGCGCCGAGGCGCTGCGGTCCCGGCTGGCCACGGCCGGGGTGCCGGCGTCGGTCACGGCCGCCGAGGCGGTGGTGGGTGGCGGTGGCGCGCCCGGCCTGCGGCTGCCGTCGTGGGCGATCGCACTGCCGCAGCGGTACGCGCTGCCGTTGCGTACCGGTGATCCGGCCGTGCTCGGGCGGATCGAGCACGGTCGACTCCTGCTGGACCTGCGCGGCGTACCGTCCACAGTGGACGACCAATTGTGCGCGGCGATCCTGGCGGCGACGTGAGATGCACGTCATCGCCACCGCCGGCCACGTCGACCACGGGAAGTCCACGCTCGTCCGCGCGCTGACCGGGATGGAGCCGGACCGGTGGGCGCAGGAACGCCGCCGGGGTATGACGATCGACCTCGGCTTCGCCTGGACCACGCTGCCGTCCGGCGCGGTCGTCGCGTTCGTGGACGTACCGGGGCACGAGCGGTTCGTCCCGAACATGCTCGCCGGGGTCGGACCGGTACCGGCGGCGCTGGTCGTCGTCGCGGCGGACGAGGGTTGGATGCCGCAGTCCGAGGAGCACCTGGCGGCGCTGGACGCGCTCGGGGTGCGGCACGGGCTGCTCGCGATCACCCGTACCGACCTCGCCGCGCCGTCCGCCGCGGCGGCGCTGGCCCGAGCCCGGCTGGGGGAGACCTCCCTGGGCGCGGTCGAGTGTGTGGCCGTGTGCGGGCCCACCGGGGTCGGGCTGGACGAGCTGCGGGCGGCGCTGGACCGGCTGGTGGCCCGGCTGCCCGTACCGGATCCCGAGGCCCCGGTACGGCTGTGGGTCGACCGGTCGTTCACCATCCGGGGCGCCGGTACGGTCGTCACGGGCACGCTCGGCGCGGGTACCGTCCGGGCCGGCGACGAGCTGGAGCTGGCCGGTACGGGCCGGCGGCTGCGGGTACGTTCGGTGCAGGCGTTGGGGGCTCCGACC
Source organism: Actinomycetota bacterium (assembly GCA_005885115.1). GTDB lineage: Bacteria > Actinomycetota > Actinomycetes > Mycobacteriales > Micromonosporaceae > AC-43. The sequence continues at coordinate 1,529 of VAXX01000417.1, forward strand.
GAGCAGGTCACCGCAGTCGCCCGGGTGGGCCTGAACCTGCGGGGCGTGGACCGGGACCAGGTACGCCGCGGCGACGCCCTCCTCACCCCGCACCGGTTCCAGGTCACCGACCTGATCGACGTCCGGCTTTCCGAGCAGGCCCGGCCGGGCACGCTCACCCTCGCTGCCCTTGCGCATCGGGGACCGGGCGTTGCTGCGCGATCCGGGACGGCACCGGATCGCGGCCGGGGTGACCGTGCTGGACGTCGTACCCCCGGCCCTGCGACGAAGGGGCGCGGCGGCCGCGCGGGCGGCGGCGCTGTCGTCCCTCGATGGCCGCCCCGACGAGCGGGTCGAGCTGCACCGCCGGGGCCTGGCCCGGCAGGGCGACCTGGAACGGATGGGGGTGACCGTCCACGGTGCCCCGGTGGCCGGCGACTGGCACGCCGATCCCGGGTACTGGCAAGGGTTGCGGGCCCGGCTCGCGGAGGAGGCGAACCGGTACGCGGCGGCGCATCCGCTCGCGCCGGAGCCCCCGGTCGAGGTACTGCGCCAGGCGCTCGATCTCCCCGACCGCGCGCTGGTCGATGCGCTGCGCGGCCGGCGCGGCGGGCCGATGGCGGTGCCCGGCCTCCCCGAGCCGGTGGCGGCCGCTGTCGCGCGGGTCCGGGCGCAGCTGGATGACCGGCCGTTCGCCGCGCCCGACGCGCAAACCCTGGCGCGGCTCGGCCTCGGGCACCGGGAGCTGGCCGCCGCGGTACGGGCCGGTGCCCTACTGCGCGTCGCCGCCGGGATCGTGCTGCTCCCGGATGCGGCCGGGGAGGCGGTACGGGTGCTCGCCGCCCTGCCTCAGCCGTTCACGCTCAGCCAGGCGCGGCAGGCGCTGGGTACCAGCCGCCGGGTCGCGGTACCCCTGCTCGAACTGCTCGACCGGCAGGGCGCCACCCGGCGGCTGCCCGACGACCGGCGCACCGTCGTGCCCGGTAGCTCTGACCGCGACGGGTGAACTCCACGTACCGGAAGTCTGCCGGTAGTTCGCCGGTCAGATCGCCTGGTTCTGTCCGTTTGCTGGCCGCACGCTCGGAGTGCCCGCTGCTGAGTATGGCGGTACTCGCCGCGCTGCTCGCCGCCCCGTCGGCGGGCGCGGCGGCCGTGCCCACGGCGGCGTCGCGGATGACGCTGGACGCGGGAAGTGTTCCGATGACGCTGGTACAGACCGCTGTTCTTCCGGGGGGTGACGTGTCGAGCACCTGGCGCGCCGACGGTGCGCGGGTACAGGCGGCGGGTGCGCCCGGATCCCGGGTGTCGCTCCGGAGGGTGGGCACGAACTCGGTGCTGGCCTCGATCGACCCGCCGGCGACGCCGGCGATGACTCCCGACCGGTACGCGGCGTCCGGCCGCTCGGTGTACTGGGACGCCCTCGGCGCCGGAATGACGCGGTCCGAGGCTGTGCGGGTGGCGCAGTCCGTGGGGGCGAGTATTCCACCGGCCGCCCACGTCCCGGGGGCGGCGGTCGCCGGGTCCATCTTCAACTCGGTATGTACCACGGTGCACGGCGGGTACTACAACGCCATCTGGGGCACGTCCTGTCTGGTGCAGTCCTTCCTGCAGCGGTTGCCCGGACAGTGGTACATCGAGAACCAGGTGACCACCTCGGGTCAGAGTCCCAGATCCGGCCTTCACCCGTTGACCCAGTTGCAGGGCTGGTACTGCTACTGCGCCAACGGGTTCACGTACACCCGGGTGGGCTGGAGCCCCTCGGCGAGCAGGCAGGTGGGGACGCCCACGACGTACACCCTGAGCGCCGGCTATGCCGGGTTCAGCGTGTCGGTCTCGGAGACGCAGTACCCGAACACGCTCGGTCCGGTCTTTCCCAGCGGGGTGGGCCAGCCTGCCTTCGGCTCGGTGTGGAAGGGCAGCAACCACGCCATCGACGACGCCAACAGCGTCGCGATCATTCACAACGGACCGGGCTCGCCGAGCAACGCCCGGGTCAACGTCGAGATCTGGTGGGTGACACTCGGGTAGTTCCTCCGTACGGAACCGCTTGACGCATTTGCGGGAGTAGATCATGTCAAGTCTTGACTCGGTCGGTCTGCCCTCATAGCGTCGCCAACGGACCATCGGATCGACGTAAGTCGAGGTCTCCGGCAGCGAGGTGGGGTCATGGCGCGGACGCTACGGTCGACGACTGCTGCGGCGGTGGTGTTGCTGGCGGCGGTGGCGTTCGCACCACCCGCTTCGGCGGCGCCGCTGACCGACGTACCCGCGGGTCCCTGTGCGGGCTCGCCCTGGATGGATCGGCACAGAAGCCCGGACGAGCGGGCCGCCGCGCTCCTGCCGCAGCTGACGCTGGACGAGAAGATGCAGATGATGCACACCGTCTCGGACGCGACGCACTCCCGCGAGGTGCTGGCGATCGACCGGTTGTGCGTACCGGCGCTGCTGATGAACAACGGCCCGGCCGGGGTCGGCTCCGGTGGGCCGGTGCAACCCTCCACGACCGCGCTGCCCGCGCCGATCGGGCAGGCGGCCACGTTCGACCCGGACGCGGCACGCCGGTACGGCACCGTCGAGGGTCGCGACACCTGGGACACCGGCCGCAACCTGATGGAGGGGCCCAACGTCAACATCGCGCGGGTACCGCTGAACGGGCGCACCTTCGAGGCGTTCGGCGAGGACCCGTACCTCGCCGGGCGGATCGCGACCGGCAACATCGCGGGCATCCAGTCCCAGGGCGTCATCGCGAACGTCAAGCACTACGCGGCCAACAACCAGGAGATCAACCGCAACACGGTCGACGAGCTGATCGACCAGCGGACGCTGCACGAGATCTACCTGCCGGCGTTCCAGGCGGCGGTACAGGATGGGCACTCCGGTACGGTCATGTGCGCCAAGAACCTCGTCAACGACGTGCACGCGTGCCAGAACGCACCGCTGCTCAACGACATCCTCAAGGGGTCGTTCGGCTTCGACGGGTTCGTCCTGTCGGACTTCAACTCGTGCTACAGCACGGTCGAGTGCGCCAACAACGGCATGGACATGGAGCTGCCGTCCGCGACGTTCTACGGCGACGCGCTCAAGACGGCTGTCCTCAATGGACAGGTGAGCATGGCGACGGTCGACGACCATGTCCGCCGGATCCTCACCGTCATGTTCCGCTTCGGCCTGTTCGACCGCGCGCACCCGACGGCGCCGATCGACGCGCGGGCGGACGGTGCCATCGCGCGTCAGGTCGAGGAGGAGGGCACCGTTCTGTTGAAGAACAACGGGAACGTGCTCCCGCTCGACCCGGGGCGGGCCCACTCGCTGGCGGTGATCGGGCCCGGCGCCGGTACCGCGGTGACCGGCGGGCAGGGCAGCCCGGACGTGGCCCCGCTCTACACGGTCAGCCCGTTGTCGGCCATCAGGGCGCGGGCCGGTGACCGGGTCACCGTGAACTATGCCGAGGGTATGCCCCCGGTCAACCTCGGGCCCCAGCCGGCGGTCCCGTCGTACGCGCTGCAGAACCTGACCGCGGCGTACTACCCGAACAAGACGTGGACGGGTACCCCGGTCGCGACCCGCGGCGAGCCGTGGATCGACACGGACTTCCATCAGGTACCGCCGCTTCCCGGCCTGCCGGTGAACAACTGGTCGGTCCGGTGGACGGGCAACCTCGTCGCGCCGGTGACCGGTGACTACACGCTCAACCTGATCAGTCGGGGCGGGGCCACCCTGTACCTCGACGGCGCCGTGCTCGCCAAGGGCTCAGGCAGCTTCCCTGCGGGTACCGCGTCGGCCACGGTCCATCTCGACGCCGGGGTACCGCGCGCGATCCAGGTCGACTACGCGAGCCAGGGCACCGTCGAGCTCGGCTGGACGGCGCCGGCCGGTGCCGACGACCCGGCGATCGCGCAGGCGGTCGCCGCGGCCAGGGCCTCGGACGTGGCCGTGGTGTTCGTCGGTGACATGGAGGCCGAGGGTATGGACCGCGCGACCCTTGCGCTGCCCGGGTTCCAGGACGCGCTCGTGTCGGCCGTCGCCGCGGCCAACCCCCGTACCGTCGTGGTGCTCAACACCGGCGCACCGGTACTCATGCCGTGGCTGGACCAG
>VAXX01000418.1 GCA_005885115.1 Actinomycetota bacterium
TCGTGGGCCGGCGGGGCCGGTGCCGGGGCGCGCGGCGTCGGCACATCAGCGGGTACGGCGACGGACGGCGCCCTGGCGGGTTCAGCCTCGGTACCGGCGAGCGCCGTCCCGTGCGGCGGCCGGTGCCCGGTGTCGGGCCCGGAACCCCCGGCGAGTACGTCGTAGATGTGGTCACCGCTGCCGGATCGGTACGGCTCGTCGCGCTCGGGGCGCCCGGGGTCGACGCGGGTGGGACCGTCGTGCGTTGTACCGCGGGCGCCGGGATCGTCGTGCCCGCGATCGTCGGGTACCCGGTCGGCGGGGAGCCGGTCGTCGTGGCTGAGGTCGGGTAGCGGCTCGACGTGCCGGGGCAGGTCGTGCGCCGGATCGTCCAGGGCGTGGTCGCCCGGTTCGTGGGGCCGGTCCGGGTCGTCGGGGTCCGCCGGGTCGTGGTCGCCGGCGCCGTGGTGGCCGGCCGAACCGACCGCGCCCGCGGTCGCCTGCTTGGTGAGGTTCTCCAGGGTGAGCGGCTGGCCGCTGGCCACCGACGTGGCCAGCGAGCCGAGCGCGTTGGTCGTCGCGCCCTCAGCCATCCGCCCCAGCGCCGAGTCGGCCAGGTGCGGAGCGAACTTGGCGCCGGCCAGGTGCACCCCCGGTTCCGACGACGCCGAAGATGGCGCCCGAAACGGCGCCGTCGATCGCCGCGTGCACGGTCTTGCTCGCGTCGAAGTGGGTACGGTGGCCCTCGCCGAGCTGTACGGCCTGGATGACCACGTCACTGACGACGTTCTGCAGCACGAACGTGACGATGGAGCGCAGCACGTTCTGCGCCACGACCCGGATGAGGCTCTGGGTGGCCACCTCGGCGACCGGGATGCCCGCCGTGGAGGCGCCGAACGTGGGCGCGGCCATCGCCAGCATGTACGCGATCTGGCAGGCCAGGATGATCAGGAAGATGATGAACTGGTACTTGGCGTACTCGATCTCGGTGGCCGTCGAGTCGCAGTGCCCGGCCAGCGATTCGCACGCCTTGGCCAGCTTGGCCAGGTACGCGTCGTCGCCGTCGGCGAACTGCTGCCAGTATGCGGTGAACTGGTCCGCGGCCGAGCCGCCCAGGCCGCCGATCACCTGGTGGTACGCCGTGTCCCCGGCCTCGATGACCTCCCGTACCTGCTGTGCCGCGCTGACCCAGGCGTCGCGCATCCGCCACAGGGCGTCCTCGTCGCCGTCGGGCCAGTCGGTGCCGACGACCCATTCCAGCCAGGTCAGTTCGGGAGGGAGCCGCATGCCCATCGCTCAGCCCTCGACGCGCGAGGACAGCAGGCGCCACCGCCGGTCGATGAGCTCGCTAGCTTCCGGCTCGGCCAGCGGGCGCAGGTCGTACTCGCCGCTGCGGGCGTTGCGTACCAACAGGTTCGTCCAGGACCAGCGCAGCGCGGCGTCCAGCGCCTGGTCGACCGGGTGCCCCTGTTCGTCCCGGCAGCGGCGCAGCACGTTGGGCGGGTGCCCGGCGGGGGCGTGCTCGCGGACCCAGGCGAAGTACTCGCAGTCGCGGGGCTGGTCCTCGGTGGGGGTACCGGACAGGGCGGCCGCTTCGGCGTCGGCGAGCGCCTGCGCGGGCAGCTCGGCCGGGGCGGCGTACCCGCGGCGGTGGATGTGTTCCAGCAGCGCGTCCTCGGGTGCGACCCCGTACCGGTCCAGGTAGTACGCGCTGGCCTCCTGCCATACCCAGGTGCCGTCCGAGCGGTACCCGACCGGGACGGTGGGGCGCGGGTCGGGGTCCAGCGGGTCCGGCTCGTACCCGTGGGCGCGCAGTACCAGCGGCCCGGCGCGCAGGTAGCCGGTCAGCGCCTGGCGCAGCTCCGGATCGGCTACCCGCCACCGGTTCGGGGAGAACCAGGGCCGGCCCGACCCGTCGACGCGGTCGAAGACCGCCGCCACCCGTACCCCCGTCACGTCGCTCCTCAGGCCGTGAACTTCGTGTGCGTCGCGGACTCGCCCCGGTCGGCGGTATCGGCGGACTCCGCCAGACCCGAGCCGATGTCGCACAGCGCCTGGGCGGCCTGCGGGAAGAAGTCGAAGACGTCGTCCCGGCCGGGCCGGTACTCCTTCTCGAAGGAGGTGCCGTAATCGTCCTGCCCCCAGCACGTACCCTCGGCCATCAGCGCGCCCTGCACCTGCGCGAACGCCTCGCGCAGCCGGGTACCCAGGTCGCTGAACGCCGGCGCGCCCGCACGGACCTGCTCCTGGTCGATCCAGAACTCGCCGCTCATCGGGGTCGCAGCGGGAGGTGGCTGAGGTCGGTCGGGTCTTCGGGCAGCAGCGCGGTGACGTCGAAGTCGGCGCCCATCCCGCCGAGGTCGCCCAGTTCCGCGGGAACGATCGGCTCAATCAGCGCGCGGAGCCGCTCATGCGCCAGGCGTGCCGCGTCCCGGGTGGTGGCCAGGATCAGCTCGGCGAGCCGGTCGCTGTCGGGCGCGCGGTAGATGCCCGGCCGCAGTTTCAGGCTGACCAGCTCCCCGCGCGGTCCGACGGTGACCTCGACCAGCCCGTCGGGTGACTCGGCGGTCGCCTGGAGCTGCGCGATCTGCCGCTGGGTATCGCCGAGCCGGTCGCGCATGGTGCGGTACTGACCGAGCAGTTCGTCGATGTGCGCCTGCCACTCCGGTCGCATCCGGCTTGTCTCCTCAGGGTCGCGGGGGCGGGCCGGGCTGTCCACTGTGGACGGTTGGTGGGCCGGGTGGCGGGGGAGGGGGCCAGCCGGGTTGGCCGTACGGGGGCGCCGCCACGGGTACCGGCCGGCGCCTGCGGGTGGCCAGCACAATCACGAGCACAACCACGATGATCAGCAGGACGAGCCCGATGCCGACCGGCACCAGGAAGGCCAGGGCGCTGTGCCGGGTGGAGCCGGCCGACACCGGCGCGCCGGCCGGCGACGACGCCGACCCGTCGGGGGCGCCGAGCGGGTTCGCGGACACCTCGTCCACCGGGTCGGTCAGCGCCTTGAGCGGGCGTACCACGCCGAAGCCGTACTGCGGATCGCGGCCCGGCGGGCCGAGGTCCTTCGCCGTCTTGATCATCTGCTGGATCACGCTGGGGGCGTTGAGCTTGGGGTACTTGGCCCGGATCAGCGCGGCGAAGCCGGAGACGAACGCGGCGGCCGGGCTGGTACCGGTGGCGCTGGCGTA
>VAXX01000419.1 GCA_005885115.1 Actinomycetota bacterium
CGTCGACCAGGATCCCGCCCCCGGCCTCGACCACGGGCAGCGCGTTGCGGCGCTGCTCGCCGTTTCCGTAGGGTAGCGGGACGTAGATGGCGGGCATACCGACGGCGGCGGTCTCGGCACACGTCATCGCCCCGCCCCGGCACAGGGCCAGGTCGCCGGCCGCGTACCCGAGCTCCATGTCGGCGAGGAACTTCACCGTCACGTACGGGCTGGGCAGGTCGGGCGGGATGTCCACCGGTTCGTTGCGGGCGCCCATGATGTGCAGTACCTGGATCCCGGCGCTGGTCAGCGCCTTGGCCGCGCCGGCCATGGCCAGGTTGATCGACCGGGCGCCCTGGGAGGCGCCGAAGACGAACAGGGTCGGCCGGTCCGGGTCCAGCCCGAAGTGCGCCCGGGCCCGCGCCCGCTGTGCGGCCCGGTCCAGGTGCGCGATCGCCGGACGCAGCGGTACCCCGGTCACCCGCGCCTCGCGCAACGTCGGTACCTGCTCGGTCTGGTACGGGAAGCCGACCGCGACGTTGCGGGTGAAGCGCATCCCCATCTTGTTGGCCACCCCGGGCGGGACGTTCACCTCGTGGATCACGATCGGCGTGTGCCGGCGCCACGCGGCCAGGTACGCCGGGACCGACACGTACCCGCCGAAGCCGACCACCACGTCGGCCGCCACGTCGTCGAGCACCGCCCGGGTGGCCCGGGAGGCCCGCCACATCCGGTCCGGGGTACGCACCAGGTTCATGTTCAACGACCGGGGCAACTGGTACGCCGGGACCAGCCGCAGGTCGTACCCGCGCGGCGGGATGATCTCGTTCTCCAGCCCGCGCCGGGTACCCAGGCAGGTGATCCGCAGGTCCGGATCGTGCCGGCGCAGACAGTCGGCGAACGCGAGCAGCGGGTACACATGCCCTCCGGTACCCCCGCCCGCCAGTACCACCGACCGCAGCGACATCATTGGGTCCTCCCTGGACTCCGCTTCCCGGCCCGCCGTTCCCGGGGCAACGGCGGTAGCGGCGCCCAGAGTAGTCGTACCCACCGGTCCGGCGGACGGGCGTGCAGGGCCCGTGCGGCATCCGGTTCGGCGCGGGCGAAGGAGGCCAGCAGGCCCACGGCCGCGAGCGTCACGATCAGGGCGGATCCCCCGTCGGAGATGAACGGCAGCGGCAGGCCGGTGATCGGCAGCAGCCCGACGACGCCGCCGATGTTGATGGCGGCCTGGCCGACCAGCCAGATGGTGATGCCGGCGGAGACCAGCCGGCGGAACGGGTCATCGACCCGGCGGGCGATGCGCAGGCCGGTGTACGCGAGCACGGACAGCAGGGCGAGCACCACGAAGCAGCCCACCACACCGAGTTCGTCGGCGATGACCGCGAAGATGAAGTCGTTGTGGCCGTTGGGTAGCCAGCCCCACTTGAGCCGCCCCTCGCCGAGCCCGACGCCGAACCAGCCCCCGTCGGCGATCGCGTACAGCCCGTGCAGGCCCTGGTAGCACGAGGACTGGCGGTCGCAGTGGGCGGAGTCGGCGAAGCTGGTCAGCCGCACCATCCGGTACCGGAACCCGGGCAGCGTGATGAGCAGCGCGAAACCGGCCAGGGCCACGACGGTCAGGCCGGCGAAGACGCGCAGCCGTACCCCGGCCGCCCACAGCAGCCCGGCGAACAGGATCAGCAGGCACACCATGGTGCCGAAGTCGTTGTACCCGACCAGCAGGAACAGCACGCCGGCCACCGGGAACAGCGGGGTCGACAGGTCCCTCCACCGGCCGATCGCGCGCCCCTTGGCGACCAGGATGTTGGCGCCCCACAGGGCCAGCGCCAGCTTGGCCAGCTCGGAGGGCTGGAGCTCGACCGGGCCGAGGTAGAGCCACAGGTTGTTGGTGGCGTCGCCGTGGATCGGGCCGATCCGGGCGCCGGGCAGCACCCCGACCAGGTCGAGCAGGACCAGCAGGGCGATCGAGAGGAACAGCAGCGGGGTACCGAGGGCCCGGTAGGTGCGGGCCGGCAGCCGCTGGAAGAACCAGAACGCGACCAGGCCGAGCAGCGCGAACAGGGCCTGCCGGGACACCGAGGCGTACGCGTTGCCGTCGGCGGCGTAGGACTGGACGGCGGTCGCCGAGAAGACCATCACCAGGCCGATCACCAGCAGCAGGCCGGCGCTGGACAGCAGCAGGTAGTACGACGCGAGCGGCCGGTACAGCAGGCCGCGCAGCGCGGCCAGCGGTCCCCGCCGCAGGCGGGTCTCGACCTCGACACTCACCGTTCCTCCCTACGCAGGGAGTTCGCGGACCGCTGCGGCGAAGGCGGCACCCCGGTGGGCGTAGCTGACGAACATGTCCTTCGACGCCGCGGCCGGTGCCAGCAGCACCGTGTCACCGGGCCGGGCCAGTCCGGCGGCGGCGGTGACGACCTGCCCCATCGCCCCATCATCGGTGCTGGACACCTCGACGACGGGGACGCTCGGGGCGTGTCGCGCCAGGGCCGCCGCGATCTGCGCCCGGTCGATGCCCAGCAGGACGGCGCCGGTCAACCGGTCCGCGACGCCGGCCACCAGGTCGCTGACGTCGACGCCCTTGAGCTGTCCGCCGGCCACCCAGACGATCCGGGGGTACGCGGTCAACGAGGCGTACGCCGCGTGCGGGTTGGTCGCCTTGGAGTCGTCCACGTAGGCCACCCCCTTGACCGTGGCCACGTGGGCGTTGCGGTGCGGCTCCGGCCGGTACCCGGCGAGCCCGCCCTCGACCGCGTCCGCACCGACCCCGTACGCGAGCGCGAGCGCCGCCGCCGCGAGCGCGTTGCTGACGTTGTGCCGTCCCGGCGGTCGGATCCGGTCGGCCTCGATCAGCCGCCCGGTGCCGAACGCGCGGTCGGTCAGCCAGCCGTCACGTACCCCGAGCTGTCCCGGCTCCGGCTCCCCGACGGTGAACCCGACCGCGTGACCGGTGACCCGGGACAGTGCCTCGGCGACCCGGGGATCGTCGAGGTTGCCGACCGCCGTCCCGCCCCCCGCTGGCGTCACGGACCGCCAGATGGCCTCCTTCGCCCGGGCGTACGCCGCGAAGGTGCCGTGCCACTCCAGGTGGTCCTCGGCGAGGTTGAGCAGCGCCCCGGCCTGCGGCGCGAGCTGGCTGGACCAGTGCAGCTGGAAGCTGGACAGCTCGACGGCCAGCACGTCGTACGCGGTCGCGTCCACCAGCGGTTCGCCGATGTTGCCCAGGGCGGCGGTACGCAGCCCGGCGGCGGCCAGGATCGCGGCGAGCATGGTCGTCGTGGTCGTCTTGCCGTTGGTACCGGTGACGGCGAGCCAGGCCGGGGCGTCCGGGGTACGCAGCCGCCAGGCCAG
>VAXX01000420.1 GCA_005885115.1 Actinomycetota bacterium
GAGTACTTCATCTCCACCCACGGTGCCCGCAAGGGTCTGGCCGACACCGCGCTGCGTACCGCTGACTCCGGGTACCTGACCCGCCGTCTGGTGGACGTGTCGCAGGACGTGATCATCCGCGAGGAGGACTGCGGTACCGACCGGGCCATCCCGATGGCGCTGGGGCAGCGGGTCAACGACGAGCTCGTGGTGCACGAGTTCGCCGAGACCGGGGCACACGCCCGTACGCTGGCCGACGACATGAAGGACGGCAGCGGTCAGCTCGTCGCGAGCCGGGGCGATGACCTCAACTCGATCCTGGTGGGCAAGCTGGTCGCGGCCGGCGTGGAGAACGTACGGGTGCGCAGCGTCCTGACCTGCGAGTCCAAGCTGGGCGTCTGCGCGGCCTGCTACGGCCGTTCGCTGCCGACCGGCAAGACCGTGGACGTCGGCGAGGCGGTCGGCATCATCGCCGCCCAGTCGATCGGTGAGCCGGGTACCCAGCTGACCATGCGTACCTTCCACACCGGTGGCGTCGCGGGTGAGGACATCACCCAGGGTCTGCCGCGTGTCCAGGAGATCTTCGAGGCCCGGGTACCCAAGGGCAAGGCGCCGATCGCCGAGACCGCGGGCCGGATCCGGATCGAGGACGGCGACCGGTCCCGCAAGATCATCATCGTACCCGACGACGGCAGCGACGAGATCACCCACGACAAGATCTCCAAGCGGGTCCGGCTGCGGGTCGCCGATGGTGACCACATCCAGGTCGGCGAGAAGCTCACCGAGGGCACCATCGACCCGCACGAGCTGCTGCGGATCCTGGGCCCGCGGGCGGTACAGGTCCACCTGACCCAGGAGGTCCAGGAGGTCTACCGGTCGCAGGGTGTGCAGATCCACGACAAGCACATCGAGATCATCATCCGGCAGATGCTCAAGCGGGTCACCGTCATCGACTCGGGCGCCACCGAGTTCCTGCCGGGCCTGCTGGTCGACCGGGCGCTGTTCGAGCAGGAGAACCGCCGTCTGGTCGCCGAGGGCGGCGAGCCGGCCGCCGGTCGTCCGGTGCTCATGGGGATCACCAAGGCGTCGCTGGCCACCGACTCGTGGCTGTCGGCGGCGTCGTTCCAGGAGACCACCCGGGTACTGACGGACGCGGCCATCCACGCCCGCAGCGACTCGCTGATCGGGCTCAAGGAGAACGTCATCATCGGCAAGCTCATCCCGGCCGGTACGGGCATCAACAAGTACCGCAACATCCGGGTGGAGCCGACCGAGGAGGCCAAGGCCAAGGTGTACTCGATGACCGGGTACGCCGAGACCGACTACGGCTTCGGCCCGGCCAGCGGGCACGCCGTACCCCTGGATGATTTTGATCTGGGTTCCTTCCGCTGACCCGAATCGCGACGGGCGCCCGCCACCCAGGTGGCGGGCGCCCTGCCGTTTGTAGTTTGTAAGGTTGGCTCATGGCCTTGATCCCGGCGGCGTTGACCGGTGCCCGGCATCCGCTCGATCCGGACCCGGTGCGCTCCACCAAGGCCGCCGCGGTCCTCGCCCTGGGCATCGTCGCGGCCCTGACCGGGTTCTTCCTCGGCGGCCTGGTCCCGGCCACGCTGGCGCTGCTGCTGGCCCGGCAGGCGCGGGCTGAGCAGCTCGCGGCGGCCGGATTCCTGACCGGTGGGCGGGCGCTGCGCATCGGTGTCGCACTGGCCTGGGTCGGGATCGTGCTGGCGGCCACCGCCCTGGTCATCGCGTCGATCATCGGGCTGCTGCACTACGCCGGCTCGCGCAACGGCGGCGACTTCGGCCCCAACGTCAACTAGGACGGTCGAGCGTGGTGAACGACGATCCGGGCTGGGCCCGGCCGGGCGCGGTACCGCCACCGGCGCCCGGGCCGGCCCTGCCGTACGTCGCACCCCCGGCGGGGTACCCGTACCTGCCGGCGCCGCCCGTACCGCCGCCGCTGCCCCCCGGGGTGCCCAGGCTGCGTCCGGCGCGGATCGAGCCGGTCGCCGGTACCCACTTCGGGGTGGCCATCCCGGCGCTCCCGCCGACCGTCTCGGGGCTCGCGGTCGGCAGCATGGTCGCCGGGATCGGCTCGATAGCGGTGAGCCTGCTGGTGCTGTGCTTCGGCTTCGCCGGCGCGAAGCCGGGCTGGGGCGCCCTGGTGGCGGGGGCTTTCGCGGCGCTGGGGTTCGTGCTCGGCGCCGGCGCCTGCGGTACCGCCGTCGCGGCCCGCCGCCAGATCGCCGGATCGGCCGGCGGGATCACCGGCCCGGGCCTGGCCACCGCCGGCCTGACCTGCGGAATGATCGGTGCCGGACTGGCCGTGTTCGGGCTGGCCCTGGCGATCTACCTGGTCCGTACCGCGTAGACGGGGTATCCGCCGGCCGCGAGCCGGACAGACCGGGTACCATGGACAGGAGTCCCGCACCAGGTGCTACAGGAGCCGTTTTGACCTGTGCGCTAACGGTGGGTACTCTTTCCCCTCGTGCCCGGGCGCGTCCCGGGCTCCACGTGCGTGCGCCGACCCAGTAAGTCCGATTGACGGTCGGTGCCGCAGGGAAACAGACACGACCCGGCCGCGTGAGAGCTGGTCGGGGCCCGTGGGGCCGGGCGACACGCCCGACCGCGGGGGCCGGAAGACGACGGTTGCGGCCACCGGATGCCGGTGGTCGAAGGGAGACGAAGGCTCGGATGCCCACCATCCAGCAGTTGGTCCGCAAGGGCCGCCAGGCGAAGACCGGCAAGACCAAGACGCCGGCCCTGAAGGGGAGCCCGCAGCGGCGCGGCGTGTGTACCCGCGTGTACACGACCACGCCCAAGAAGCCGAACTCGGCGCTGCGGAAGGTGGCGCGCGTCCGGCTGACCAGCCAGATCGAGGTGACCGCGTACATCCCCGGCGTCGGGCACAATCTGCAGGAGCACTCCATCGTGCTCGTCCGCGGCGGCCGGGTGAAGGACCTTCCCGGCGTGCGGTACAAGATCATTCGTGGTTCGTTGGACACCCAGGGCGTCCGCAACCGGAAGCAGGCACGCAGCCGCTACGGCGCGAAGAAGGAGAAGAGCTGACATGCCGCGTAAGGGCCCCGCTCCGCGCCGGCCGCTGGTCGCCGACCCGGTGTACAACTCGCCGCTGGTCACCCAGCTGATCAACAAGATCCTGCTGCGCGGCAAGCGGCAGTTGGCCGAGCGCATCGTGTACGGCGCGCTGGAGGGCTGCCTGGAGGTACGCAGCCGCCGGGTGGGTGGCGCCACGTACCAGGTGCCCGTCGAGGTACGCCCGACCCGGGCCACCACGCTCGGGCTGCGCTGGCTCGTCACGTACTCCAAGGCGCGCCGGGAGAAGACCATGATCGAGCGGCTGATGAACGAGCTGCTCGACGCCAGCAACGGCCTCGGTGCCGCGGTGAAGCGGCGCGAGGACACCCACAAGATGGCCGAGTCCAACAAGGCCTTCGCGCACTACCGCTGGTAACTCACCGGCGGAACGACGAGACGAAGAAGTAGGGATTCAAGTGGCTGCCGCCGACAACGCGCTCGCCAAGGTCCGCAACATCGGCATCATGGCGCACATCGACGCCGGTAAGACGACCACGACCGAGCGCATCCTGTTCTACACCGGCATCACGTACAAGATCGGTGAGGTCCACGAGGGCGCCGCCGTCATGGACTGGATGGAGCAGGAGCAGGAGCGCGGGA
>VAXX01000111.1 GCA_005885115.1 Actinomycetota bacterium
CTGACCACCGATTGGCCGCCGCAGGACGTCCTCATCCATGACTGCCCATAGCTCTGGCGGCGGATTCCGCGTCAGTACGGCCTGCCGGGCCATCCGTACCTGTACCCGCTGCCCGATGATCTCGGGGCGGTCGTCCGCCAGCTCGGCCTGCATGATGGCGCTGGTGTACTCCGCCGTCTGCAGCAGCCCCGGTACGACCTGCGCCTCGTACGTGTAGATCGAGCTGGCCTCGGCCTCGAACCCGATGTACGTCTCGTACGCGTTGGGCAGCGCATCCCCGTACGCCTCCCACCAGGCCCGTTGCCTGGCCTGCCCCGAAAGCCCGACGAGCCGGGCGCGTTCGGCGTTCTCAATGCCGTACGCGTCGAGCAGCCGCTCCAGGTCGCCGGCACGGATACCGCTGACCGCCGTCTCCACGCGGCTCAGCTTGGACTCGGACCAGCCCAGCTCCCGCGCGACCTCGCCCACGGTCCGGCCGACACGCTCGCGCAACCGGCGCAGCTCGGCGCCGAGCTGCCGGCGAAGCATCGTCGGACTCGACGTACCGGGCACCGCGACACCCTAGCGCAGGAGGAGTGCAACGGCAGCCTGAACACTGCATCAGGTTGGCATCAGTTGCAGTTGCATTTTCGCGGATGTCGATGCTTACTGGATACACGACGACAATGGCGTCGGCGGAGCGTATCCCTCCGAGCGGCCCGTGCGTCCGATCTGGCGAATCCCCATTCTTGCGGCGTGGTGCCCCCACGTCTGATCCCCATAACCGTCGGCGGTCTCCGCGAACCCGGACCCGCCGGCCGTCCGTCCGTACCGGCGCGCCCGTGACCCGGGCCCGACGACAGGACTGAGGCCATGGGAGCACAGACCGGCCCGGGACGCATCCCGCGAGGCCAACGCGCCGGCAAAGACAGCGCCAGCCACGACGCGCTCGTCATCCGGTTGACGATCCTCGCGGTACTCGTCGGATTGATCTGTGTCGTTGCCCTCGTCGCCCTCAGCGCGGCCACCAACATCGCCACCACGGCCACGGTCGGTATCACCGCCGTGGCCGCCATCGTCACCGCGGTTACCGGCGTCGCCGCGAGCTACCTGCGCCGCCGGCGTTGACCCGATCCCAGCCCACGGCGCCACCGCGCCCCGACCCGGGAGAGCACCATGAGTGCCGATCGCTTCCCCAAGCCGCCCAACGGAACACCTGATCCGGGGGGTCGGCCGACCGTCGAGTACTACCACCACAAGGGTGTCCGGGTGACCAGCCGGTACCTGCGGGTCGGACCCGACCTGTACGAGCTGACCGAGCTGACCGACCTGATGAAGTCCCGCGGCTCGGTCCATCCGGGCGCGATGGTCGGCGTGGTGATCTCGGCCGCCGAAGGATTGGTGATCGTCCCGATGGTCGGGGTGCTGCGTACCCCGGTCCTGTGGCCGCTCGCGGTCATCGCCCTGCTGGTGCCCTGCCTGATCGGGCTCGGCTGCGCCCGGCGCTGGCCGGCGCAGTACGAGCTGGTGGCCCGGTACCGGGGCCGTCAGGTCACCCTGTTCACCACCCGCGACCAGTACGAGTTCGGCCAGCTGTGCCGCGCGGTGACCCGAGCCGCCGAGGCGCACCTCGAGAACGGCTGAACGAACGCCCGGCGCGCCGAGGGGGAGCGCCGGAACCACAAAGAAAGCGGCGCGGGTGTCGGACAGACACCCGCGCCGCTCCCCGTACCAGATCCGTCAGGCCGCCTGGAGCCCCTCGGCCCGCGCCCGCTCGCGCAGCCGGCCCAGCGCCTGGATCTCCAGTTGCCGGATCCGCTCCCGCGACAGCGAGAACTGGGACGCCACCTCGGTCAGCGAGTGCTCCCGCCCGTCCTCCAGGCCGTACCGGGCCCGCATGATCCCGGCCGACCGGTCGTCGAGGTGCCCGAGCAGACCCTCGATCCGCTGGCGTTCCAGCGCCCCGAGGACGATGTCCTCCGGCGAGGGCGAGTCGCTGTCGGCGACCAGGTCACCCAGGTTGGTGTCGCCGTCGTCACCGACCGGCGTGTCCAGCGACACGGTGTCCTGCGACCAGCGCATCAGCTCGATCACCCGCTCCAGCGGTACGCCCAGCGCGACGGCCACCTGCTCCGGCTCCGGGTCGCTGCCCAGTTCCCGGGTGAGCTGGCGCTGCGCGCTGCGCATCCGGTTCACGTCCTCGACCAGGTGCACCGGTAGCCGTACCGTGCGCTCCTGCTGGGCGATCGCCCGGCTGATCGCCTGGCGGATCCACCACGTCGCGTACGTCGAGAACTTGTACCCGCGCTCGTAGTCGAACTTCTCCACCGCGCGTACCAGACCGGTGTTGCCCTCCTGGATCAGGTCGAGCATCGGCATCCCGGAGCGCACGTAGCGCCGGGCGATCGAGACGACCAGCCGCAGGTTGGCCCGGATGAACTGGTCCTTGGCCCGCTCCCCCTCGCTGACCAGCAGCTTGAGCTCGCTCCGCTTGACCCCGGGTGGGATGGTGCCCTCGTCGAGCAGGTGCTCGGCGTACAGACCGGCCTCGATGGCCCGGGACAGCTCCACTTCCTGGGCGGCGTCGAGCAGCGGGGTTCTGGAAATCTCGTGCAGGTACACGCCGACCAGGTCGCGCTCCTCGGCGACCTCGTCGGTACGCAGTACCCTTACCTTCTCCTGGTTCACCACGCCCGGGCCCTCCCCGCTCGTCTACCTGCTCTATACCCCCGACCGCCCCAGTCACAACAGGCGGTCCCTTACATTGATTCCGCGTATCCTGAGGATTGCGTCACAGCTGTGTCGTGACGACCGATCCTCACCGGTGCTCATTACTCACACGTATCGGGACCAGCAAAGGTTCGCATCCGCACCTGAGGATTACCTGGGAGTCAGCCGAGCCCGACCTGGGACGTCCGCCAGGCGTCCAGGATGAGCGCCTCATCGGCCGGCGCGAGCCCGGACTTAAGCTTCCCTCCAGCGGCGTCGTACCAGGTCAGCGTGGTCGCGGCGGTGTCCGCGACCGGCCGGCAGACCAGGCCCGCGGCCAGCGCCGGGGACGGGTCGCGGGTGAGGAAACCGGCAAACTCCGGCAGGGGCAGCCACAGCGGCAACGACCGCGGCCCCATCCAGGGCGCGACCTCATGATCGAGAAGAAACTGCTGGTCAACCCAGACGAGATCGGGGGTCACCCGGACACCTTCGCCCACGGCCGCGAGAAATTCACTCCTTTTTGTGGGTACGCCGACTCCGTCATAGACGCCCGTGACCCCCGACACAGCCGAGGCGAGGAGCCACTGCGCCAGGTCCCGGACGTCGATCCACTGCACGAGATCGTCGGGTGACCCGGGTGCCAGGGCCGGCCCGCCCCGGGCCAGCCGGACCGGCCAGTACGTGAACCGGTCCGTCGGGTCCTCCGGTCCCACGATCAACCCGGCCCGGCAGACGAACGCCGGTACCCCGCTGGCGAGTACGGCCTGCTCGCAGGCCACCTTGCACTGCCCGTACGCCTCCACGCCGCCCGCCGGATCGTCCAGCCCGTCCGGCACGTCGAGCACCGGCGCGGTACCGGCCCGCTGGCCCGGGGTGGCCTGGTCGGCGTACACCGAGCAACTGGACACGAAGGTCCAGTGGCCGACCCGGCCGACGAGCGCCCGTACCGCCGCCCGTACCTGGCTGGGTACCTGGGCCACGTCGATCACCGCGTCGAAGTCCCCGGTCACCGGGTCCAGCCCGCCGGGCGCCGACCGGTCCACCGGTACGAACCGCACCCCGTCGGGCACCGGACCCGATACGCCCCGGGCGGCGCAGGTCACCTGGTGACCTTTCCCGACCGCGTACGCCGCCACGGCCCGGCCGAGGAACGCCGTACCGCCGAGAATCAAGAGTCGCATGAACTCATCGTGCCGCCGCGTCCTGTTTGGCACACCTGCGCCCTGCCGTCATCGTAGGTTCATCGATGTGATGGGCATCGAACCCATGATCCCATCCCGGAGCTGTTCGTCCCTGCTCATACCCGAGAGGAGCGATCGTGCACAAACCCCGTACCCCCGCCGCCCTGTTCGCGGCCCTGGCCACCGTGCTGGCCGCGACCGCGGCGATGGCCGGACCGGCGCAGGCGGCCCCGCCGGCCGCCGACCCGAGCTGCCGGCTCGACCCGGTGCACCAGGACATCAAGCACGTGATCTACCTGCAGTTCGACAACGTCCACTTCACCCGGGACAACCCGAACGTACCCAGTGACCTGGAACAGATGCCGCACCTGCTCACCTTCCTGACCGGCAACGGCACGCTGGACAGCAACCACCACACCCCGCTGATCGCGCACACCGGCACCGACATCCTGACCTCGATCACCGGGGTGTACGGGGACCGGCACGGCCAGCCGATCTCCAACTCGTACCGCTACTTCAACCCGGACGGCACCTCCGGCACCGGGGTGAGCTTCGCGTACTGGACGGACGGGGTGTTCGACCCGGCGACCACCACGCCCAGCGACCCGGCGCCGACGATGGTCGGCCCGGACGGCAAGGTCGCGCCGGCGCCGTGGGTCAGCTACACCCGGGCGGGCTGCGACTTCGGCGCGGTGGCCACCGCCAACACGGTCCTGGAGAACACCGGGCCGGACGTACCGAAGGTGTTCGGGCCGGGTTCGCCGGAGGCGCAGGAGGCGAAGACCAACGCGGCGCTCGCGCAGACCGACTTCGTCGGCATCGGCGTGCACTGCGCCCGGGACTCGGCGCTGTGCGCCAAGGGCACCGCCAAGCCGGACGTACTGCCGGACGAGCCGGGCGGGTACGCCGGGTTCCACGGCCTGTTCGGCGCCAAGTACGTCGACCCGGTGATCGCGGGCGGGCCGGCAGTGTCCACTGTGGACGGATCGGCGCCGATCACCGACCCGAAGGGCAACCCCGGCTTCCCCGGGTTCGACGGGATGAGCGCGGCCAACTCCCTCGGGTACGTCGCGCAGATGCAGGAGGCCGGGATCCCGGTCACCTACGGGTACCTCTCCGACGCGCATGACCGGCACCCCAGCGGCGGCGCCTACGGGCCGGGCGAGGCCGGGTACGTCGCCGCCCTCAAGAGCTACGACGACGCGTTCGGGACGTTCTTCACCCGGCTGGCCAAGGACGGGATCACCAAGGACAACACGCTGTTCGTGGTGACCTCCGACGAGAACGACCACTTCGCCGGCGGCCCGGCCAGCCCCGCGGGCTGCGACGGGATCCACGTGCCGTGCACGTACTCGACGATCGGCGAGGTCAACGCGAACGTGGCCGGGCTGCTGGCCACCCAACAGGGCGTGACGACCCCGTTCAAGGTGCACGCGGACTCCGCGCCGAACTTCTACCTCAATGGCAATCCGGCCCGGGACGCAACGGTTACCCGGGACTTTGAACACGCAACAGCGGCGTTGACGGCCACCAATCCCTACACCGGACAGAACAAGCAGATCTTCTCGTACTTCGCCGATCCGGTCGAAATGAAACTGCTGCATATGGTGACCGGCGATCCGCACCGTACGCCGACCTTCACCGGATTCGCCGATCCGGACTATTTCGTGTTCGCCGGGGCACCCAACTGCGCCTCGCCGTGCGTGACCGTCCAGCCCGGCTTCGCCTGGAACCACGGTGACTTCTCGCCGGACATCAACGTCACCTGGCTGGGCATGGTGGGTCCGGGGATCAAGCACCTCGGGGTCACCAACTCGGTGTGGTCCGACCACACCGACATCCGGCCGACCATCCTGAGCCTGGTCGGGCTCGCCGACAGCTACCGGTCCGACGGCCGGGCACTGAGCGAGCTCATCGAGGAGAACCGGCTGCCGGTCGGGCTGCGCGGGCACCGGGACACGCTGTCGGCGTTGGGTGCGGCGTACAAGCAACTCAACGCCAGCGTCGGCGCCTTCGGTACCAACACCCTGGTCGCCTCCACCAAGGGGATCGACGGTCCCGACGCCCGGTACGCGCAGACGATGTCCGCGCTCACCAGCCTGGGACAGCTACGGGATCTGGTCGCCGGCCAGATCGCGGCCCAGTTGGACGACGCGACGTTCCACCATGGACGGATCAACGAACCGTTGGCACGACTGGAGATCGCGCTCGCCGAGGGCCTCATCGTGGCCTCGGCGGCACTGGCGAGGTAACGACGGTGGGGCCGGGGCGATCCGCCTCGGCCCCACCGCTTTCTCGTACCTACCTCAGCTACCGCCGCGACCCGCCGCTACTCCGGCACCGACGATCCAGCCGACGAACAGCCCGTACGCCGAGCCGGCCGCGGCCGCCCCGAACGCGTCCAGCCAGCTCGTACCGGCCGCGATGAACGTGGTGAGGAACGCGGCCAACGCCGAACCGAAGATGAGCGAGGCCCAGCCGAGCACGAACGCGCCGCCGCCGGTCGCCGACTTCGCCGAGATGCCCAGCACCAGGGCGACGAAGACGACCAGCAGGATGGCCCGCAGGTCCTGGGCGAGCAGGTTACGCATCGCCCCACTCGAACTGTCGGTGGGCCCGAAGGCCCACGCCGGCCAACTCAGTATCCGCAGGAACCAGCCCCAGACGGTGTGCCCGTCCGTGTGCCTGACCACCCACTCGGTGAATGCCTGGTTGCCGAAGACCAGCACCAGCAGCACCGTGATAATCACTCCAGCGCCCGTCGCTGTACGGGCCTTTCCCAGAAGTGCCATGGGCGAAGCGTACGGATCTCGGCCGCTTTTGCAATACGCCCGGACGAGCGAACGGTTCGTGAACCCGGGCGCTGCGCACACGATGTGCGATAAGGGCCGCCGTCACCGTGGGTCAATGACGCAATGCCTGTCGTCCATCATTTCGCACATGGTGTCGTGAACCCCATCGCCGCATACGTCCTGGCCTTCGTCGGCTCACTGCTCGGCCTGTCCTGCACCGTCCGGGCGCGGGCCGCGCGGACCCGCCGCCGCCGGGCCCGCTGGCTGGTCACCGCGGCGTTCGCGATCGGCGGCGGCATCTGGCTGATGCACTTCATGGCCATGCTCGGCTTCGACATCCCGGACAGCGCGGTGCGCTACGACCCGGTCAT
The DNA here is from genome assembly GCA_005885115.1 of Actinomycetota bacterium. Taxonomy (GTDB): domain Bacteria; phylum Actinomycetota; class Actinomycetes; order Mycobacteriales; family Micromonosporaceae; genus AC-43. Next base: position 7,036 of record VAXX01000111.1, read on the forward strand.
CACCGCGGCGAGCGCCGTGATGGCCGTCGCGGTCGTGGGCGCCGGGCTGTTCATCGCCGGTACCGGCCGGCGCAACGCCGGCAAGGTGATCCTCGGCGGTCTGTTCACCGGGATCGGGGTCGCGGCGATGCACTACACCGGGATGGCCGCGGTCCGGGTCGAGGGTGACATCTGGTACGAGCCCCGGATCGTCGGCGCCTCCGTGCTCATCGCGGTGGCCGCGGCGACCGTCGCGCTGTGGCTGTCGGTCGCCGTCCGGGGTACCGGCCGGGTGGTCACCTCGGCGGCCGTCATGGGCGTCGGCGTCTGCCGTATGCACTACACCGGCATGGCCGCCCTGCGGGTGGACCTCGTACCGGGCGGCACGGAGGTACCCGGGATCGACCCGATCCTGCTGATCCTCCCGATCGTCGTGGTGACCACGGCCACCCTCGTCGGACTGGTGTTCAGCGCGCTCCAGACCGCCACCGCCGAGGACTTCGCCGCACCGCAACGGTGGAACCCGCTGTCGGTACAGATGGGTACGTTCACCGGTTCCGCCCACGTACCCGAGTCGTCGTCGGTGTCCTCGCACCGCTGAGCTGAGCCGGACGACGCTCAGCCGGACGCGCGGACCACCAGCGACGTCGGCAGTACCAGCGCCGCCTCGATCTCCTCGCCACCGGCCAGCCGCAGCAGTTGCCGGGCCAGCTCCCGGCCCAGCTCCACGATGGGCTGCCGGACGGTGGTCAGCGCCGGTTCGGTGTACCGGGCCAGCTCGATGTCGTCGAAGCCGATGACCGCCACGTCGTCGGGTACCCGCCGGCCGGCCTGGCGCAGTGTGCTCAGCGCGCCGTGGGCCATCAGGTCGGAGGCCACGAACACCGCGTCCAGCGCCGGGTCGTCGTCCAGCAGTTGGCGCATTGCGACCTCGCCGGAGTCCCGGGTGAAGTCGCCGACCGCCACGATCGAGCGGCGCTTGGAGTTGCGCAGCTCCGCCCGGTACCCGGCGAGCCGGTCGATCCCGGCCACCATGTCCTGCGGGCCGGCGATCGTGGCGATGCGTTGCCGGCCGGAGTCGACGAACCGCCGTACCGCGGCGACCGCGCCGGCGAACGAGTCCACGTCCACGTACGGGACGGTGGAGCGGCCCAACGGGCGACCGTTGCACACCACCGGGATGCCCATCCGGGCCAGCGCCGCGGGCAACGGGTCGGCCCCGTGTACCGACGCCATCATCACCCCGTCCACGTGCCCGGCCATCGCGTACTGCTCGATCCGGTCGTGGCTGGCCGTGGAGCTGGCCATCATCAGGACGAGCTGCTTGTCGGCGGCCTCCATCTCCTGGCTGACCCCGCGGATGATGCCGGGGAAGAACTGGTCGTCGGAGAAGACCCGGGTGGACGGCTCGGGCAGGACCAGCGCGATGGAGTTGGTCCGCTGGGTGACCAGGCTCCGGGCGGCGTGGTTGGGCACGTACCCGAGTTCCTGGATGGCCCGCAGCACGTTCTTGCGGATCTCGGGAGCGACCGTGGTCGATCCGTTGACCACCCGGGACACGGTGGCCCGGGACACGCCGGCCCGGGCGGCCACCTGCTCCAGGGTCGGCCGCTGGCGAACCATGCCTAACCGCGCTCCGTCAACCATCACTCAACGCTATCCGGCCGGCCACCGGGCGGGGATACCGCCGCCGCTGATCACGTCCCGGTACCAGTGTGCGCTGTCCTTCCAGGTGCGCCGCTGGGTTTCGTAGTCCACGTGGACGATGCCGAACCGTTTGGCGTACCCCTGGGCCCACTCGAAGTTGTCCAGCAGCGACCACACGAAGTACCCGCGCAGGTCGATCCCCGCCTGGATCGCCTGCCAGGCCGCCCGGACGTGCTGGTCGAGGAACCGGATCCGGTCCAGGTCCCGGACCTGGCCCTCCGGATCCATGTCGTCGTCGTAGGCCGCCCCGTTCTCCGTGATCAGCATGGGGATCGGTCCGTACGACCGGTCGATCTGGACCAGCAGCTCCAGCAGACCGTCCGCGTCCACGCTCCACCCCATCGCAGCGGCGCGTAGTAGTTGACGCCCAGCGCGTCGATCGGGGTACCGATGACGGCCAGGTCCCCGTCGTGGACGAAGGACCAGTCGGTGATCCCGGCCGTGTCGGCCAGCACGTCGGCCGGGTAGCGGCCGCGCAGCAGCGGGTCGAGGAAGACCCGGTTCATCAGGCCGTCCACCCGGCGGGTCGCGTCGCGGTCGGCCGGGTCGGTCGACACGCTGCGGGTGGCGCCCAGATTCAAGACGATGGAGGTACGCGCGGCGGGCAACGCGGCCCGGATCGCGCGTACCCCCGATCCGTGCGCGAGCAGCAGGTGGTGTACCGCGGCGAGCGAGTCGGCGGGGTTGGTCCGCCCCGGCGCGTGCTCGCCCGAGGCGTACCCGAGAAACGCCGAGCACCACGGCTCGTTCAGCGTGCTCCACAGCTCGATCCGGTCGCCGAGCCGGGCGGCCACCAGAGCGGCGTAGTCGGCGAACCGGTACGCGGTGTCCCGGTGCGCCCAGCCGCCCCGGTCCTCCAGTTCCTGCGGCAGGTCCCAGTGGTACAGGGTGAGCACCGGCCGGATCCCCTGGGCCAGCAAGGTATCGGTGAGCCGGTCGTAGAACGCCGAACCGGCCCGGTTCTCCCGACCCGTACCGCCGGGCTGGATCCGGGGCCAGGACACCGAGAACCGGTACGCCGACAGGCCCAGCTCGGCCATCAGCGCCACGTCCGGCACGTACCGCCGGTAGTGGTCGGCCGCCACCGCCCCGGACTCGCCGCCGGTCACCTTGCCCGGAGTCGCGCAGAAGGTGTCCCAGATCGACGGGGTACGGCCATCCGCCGCCACCGCCCCCTCGATCTGGTACGCCGCGGTCGCCGCCCCCCACCAGAAGCCCGGCGGGAACGCCAACCGTTCCGCATCGACCCCCACGGCAACGTCAGCGCGAAGACCACCAGGATCGGAAGGCTGGACACCAGCGCGCCGGTCAGGAGTACCGAGTAGTCGGTGACGTACCCGCCGGCCAGCGACGACAGGGCCACCTGCACGGTCGGGTTCTGCGGCGTCAGCGCGACCAACGGCCAGTAGAAGTCGTTCCAGGTGGCCATGAAGGTGAGCATCCCGAGCACGGCGGCGGCCGGCCGGGCCACCGGGAGCACGATGTTCCAGTACACCCGCAGCGTGCTGCACCCGTCCACGTGCGCCGCCTCGATCAACTCGGTCGGCAGCGCGGAAACCAGGTACTGGCGCATGAAGAAGACCCCGAAGGCGCTGGCCGCGGCGGGCAGGATGAGCGCCTGGAGATGGTCGGCCCAGCCGAACCACTGGGCCATCATGATGTACAGCGGGATGATGCCCAACTGGGTCGGCACCATCATCGTCGCGATGACCGTACCCAGCA
>VAXX01000421.1 GCA_005885115.1 Actinomycetota bacterium
CGGGCGGCAGGTACGCCTTGGCGGGCAGGCGGATTCCGCTGCGGGTACCGGCGATGGTGAACGTGACGATCCGGCTGCCGGTCGCCGACACCCGGTCCACCTTCAGCGCTCCGGGCGCCGGCGCGGCCGGTGGCCGGCCGCCCACCTCCGACCACTGGGTGAACAGGTTCATCTCCCGGTTGACCCAGATCCCGGCGGCGGCCAGCGCGGTCGACGCGCACAGCAGCACGGCCACCGACCGGACCAGGGTGCCCCACCAGCGGCGTACCCGGTGCCAGACCAGGGCGGTGTCCAGCGCGACAACGACGCACAGGACGAGCGCGGCCAGTTGCGCGCCGAGGCCGTTGGGGTTCACCGGCTGGCCGCCGGGACCGGTAGCGGTGGCGTGGCCGGCCCGGTGGGCAGCGGCGCGGCCAGTGGGGCCGGGAGGTGCGCGTACACCCACCGCAACGCCGCGGGAAGGCGCTCGGGAACCGGGCCGACCACCTGGACCCGTCCGGTGGCCGGCAGGGCGCCCCCGGAGCCGCCGGCGATGGTCAGCGCCGCCTGCCCGCCGGCCAGGTCCCGGGGCGCGAACACCGCGTCGGGCAACCGGTCGGCGGCGTCGGCGACCGCGACCGCCGACCAGTAGCGCGCCGAGTCCCGGTCCAGCGCGTCAAGCCCGGCCGCCGCGTCGGCGCCGACCCCGACCACGCCCCAGCCGTGTGGCGCGACGCGCAGGTCCGCGCCCAGCGCGGCGGGCAGCGTGCGGGTCAGGAACGTCGGGTCGAGCCGGTCGGTGCGCAGCACCACCACGATCGCCGGTGGGTCGATCGGGGGAGGCACGCCGTCGGGCGTGACCACGACCACCACCGGGAAGCGCGCGGCGGTCGCGGTGAAGTAGTCCGGTGGCACGGCCAGGACCGGTATGGCCGACAGCGACCAGGACCGCGCGGCCGGCGGCGTCCAGTCGACGACCAGACCCTCGCGGGCGCCCTGCGCCGCCCGGGTGTGCAACCAGGCGTCCAGCCGCGACCGCGGCGCCGCGAGGGCCGCCGGGGGCGGCGCGGAGTCCTGGTGCAGCAGCGTGGTCCAGGACGGGAACAGGTTGTCCAGGGCGCGGTTGACCACCAGGCCGGCGGTGAACAGGACCAGTGCCTCACACACCAACACCCCGGTGGTACGGGTGAGGATCCGCCACCGCCCGCCGCGCGGCCAGTACCGGATCGTCAGGCCGAACGCGGCCAGCGCGGCCGCGATGGCGAGTACGAGCAACGGCAGCCCGGTCAGCGCCACCGGTCCTCCCCGCCTCCCCTGGCCGATGTACCGCCGGGGACTCTACTGGCGATCGGCGCCGCCCGCCGCCCCGTGGCAACCGGCCCCGCACAGCGGCGCGGGATCGGGTACCGTGCGGTTTCGGGACTGCCGGCCACCCATCGGGGAGGGTATGTCGTGGCGAATCGGAATGACCAAGATGGCGACGACGGCGTGACGCAGGTCGACGTCGACGCGCTGGAGAAATGCCCGCAGGTACTTGACGGGCTCAAGTCCTACATCGAGCAGAAGTTGATCCCCTCGATGGCGAAGCTGCACGTGTCGCAGACCGAGAAGCAGGGCGACCACGCCGTCAACGAGGTCGTCTTCGGTGGCTTCGACGGCGGCCACGAGGTCGGCGCCAAGCACGAGGCGTACTACCAGGCCGTCCTGGCCTCCTACCGGGACATCGCCAAGAGCCTGCAGGACGCGGCCGACGGCACCCGGCACATCGTCGAGAAGTACAAGACGGCGGAGGAGCGCAACCGGGCCTCGGCCGCCGACATCGAGCGGATCTACGCGGCCGGCGGCACGTCCGTCGGCACCGGCGGGAGCAGCACGTCCACAGCGGACCCGGCGGGGGCGTACAACTGATGGGCGACTGGGAGGACTACGTCACCAAGGTGTGCGTCCTGGGCCGGCCGGCGCAGATGCAGGAGCTGGCCAGCCAGTGGGAGCAGTTGTTCCACAACGCCGGTAGCGTCGCCGAGGAGCTGCGCCGGCTGAGCTCGGACCTGCAGAGTACGTTCACCGGTCCGGCCGGCGACGCATACCGCAAACATCTGGACACCATCCGGCAGACCATCGAGAAGGTCCACGACGACCACGTGTCGATCATCCAGTCCCTCAACCAGGCCGCCGGCGACCTCAACACCGCCCAGCAGAACATGCCGGTGCCGGACTACATGATGGACGACGTGAACAACCGGCGCGCCGAGCTCGACCAGCTGAACACGGCCGGGGCCCGGGCGATGACCGGGGCGCTGTCCCCCGCGTTGGCCGTGGCCCCCGACGCGTTC
>VAXX01000422.1:0-3942 GCA_005885115.1 Actinomycetota bacterium
GAAGACGTACTTGGGCTGGAAGTGGATGTCGGCGATCACCGGGATCTGCGACTTGCGCGCGATCTGGGCGAGGGCGTCCGCGTCGTCCTGGGACGGTACGGCGACCCGGACGATCTGGCAGCCCGACGCGGTCAGCTCGGCGATCTGCTGGAGGGTGGCGTTGACGTCGGCGGTCAACGTGGTGGTCATGGACTGCACCGACACCGGGGCGCCGCCGCCGACCGGTACCGGGCCGACCATGATCTGGCGGGAGATCCGGCGCGGGGCCAGCGGCGGAGTGGGCACGGCGGGCATACCCAGGCTTACAGCGGTCACGGTGGGCTCACTTACCGAATAGGGTCACGGGGGTGACGATGTCCGCGGCGACGGTCAGCAGGGTGACGCCACCGAAAAGCAGGATCACCGCGTAGGTGATCGGCATCAGTTTCAGGTAGTTGACCCGGCCGGGGTCACGCCGGCCGAGGCGTACGTAGATCCACGACCGGACCTTCTCGAACCAGGCGATCGCGATGTGGCCGCCGTCGAGGGGCAGCAGCGGCAGCAGGTTGAAGACGCCGACGAAGAAGTTCAGGACGACCAGCAGGTTCAGGAAGATCCACCAGGCGCCGTGCTCGACGGTCTCCCCGCCCAGCCGGCTGGCCCCGACGACGCTGATCGGGGTGTTCGGGTCGCGCGGCTTGCCGCTGAGGGCGTCCACCAGCGCCGGTACCCGCTGGGGGATCCGGCCGACCGCACCACCCATCGCCGCGAACAGCTTGCCGGTGAAGATGCCGGACTGTTTCACCGACTCGACCGGCCCGTACGTGACGGTCCGCGGCAGGCCGGGCGGCGCCTCCCAGATCACCCCGAGCGCCGGTACCGGTGCCGGCTTGGCGCTGCTGCCGTCCAGCGGGGTACGCATCGCGCCGATCAGGTACACGCTGAACGAGAGGGTCTGGCTGCCCCGCTTGACGGTCAGGCTCGCCGGCCCGAGGCTCGCGGCCCGGATCGCCTTGTGCAGGTCGTCGTACGTACTGACCGACTTGCCGTTGAACGAGGTGATCACGTCACCGTCGTGCAGGCCGGCCCGCTTGGCCGGCGACTCCGGATCGCTGGCGGCGCAGCCGGTCGCGGTTTCGCTGGCCGGTACGCAGTCGCTGACGGTGACCATCGCGGGCTGCTTCGCCGAGTCGTACGCCGGGTTGGGTACGCCGACGAAGCTCAACGTGATCCACAGCACGATGAAGCCGAGGACGAAGTGGGTCACCGAGCCGGCGACCATCACGACCGTCCGCTTCCACAGCGGGAACGTCCACATGGCCCGCTCGTCGTCGGCGTCGTCGTCCTGCGGCGTCATCCCGACGATCTTCACGAAGCCGCCGAGCGGGATGGCCTTGAGGCCGTACTCGGTCTCGCCCCGGTGAAAGGACCACAGGGTCGGGCCGAAGCCGGCGAAGTACCGGGTGACCTTCATCCCGAACCGCTTGGCGGTCAGCATGTGACCGGCCTCGTGCAGGCACACCGAGATGAAGATCGCCAGCGCGAACAGCACCACGCCGAGCAGGTACGCCATCAGGCTCCTTCCGCCACCGCGACCAGTTCGCGGGTCCGGGCCCGCGCCCAGGATTCGGCGGCGAGCACGTCCTCGACGGTACCTGGTTCGGCGAAGTCGGGCGCCTGCGCCAGTACCTCCCCGATGGTGTCCACGATGCCCAGGAACGGCAGCCCGCCGGCCACGAACGCGGCGACGCACTCCTCGTTGGCGGCGTTGTAGATGGCCGGCCGGCAGCGCCCGGCCCGACCGGCGGCCTTGGCTCGGGCCAGCCCAGCGCCAGCGCGATCGGCAGCCGCATGTCGGGCGGGCTGCACTGGGCCAGCGTGGAGCCGTCGTGGAACTCGACCAGCGAATGGATCACCGACTGGGGGTGCACCATCACGTCGATCGCGTCGTACCCGACCCCGAACAGTTCGTGCGCCTCGATGACTTCGAGGGCCTTGTTGACCATGGTGGCCGAGTTGATGGTCACCACCGGACCCATGGTCCAGGTGGGGTGGGCCAGCGCCTGCTCCGGGGTCACCTCAGTCAATTCCGCACGGGTACGCCCACGGAACGGCCCCCCGCTCGCGGTCAGCACCAGCCGGCGTACCTCGCGCGGGGTACCCGAGCGCAGGCACTGGGCCAGCGCCGAGTGCTCGGAGTCCACCGGAACGATCTGCCCGGGCCGGGCCACCGCCCGGACCAGCGGACCACCGGCTACCAGCGACTCCTTGTTGGCCAGCGCGAGCTGCCGCCCGGCCCGCAGCGCGGCCAGCGTCGGCGCCAGTCCGCGCGAGCCGACCATGCCGTTGAGGACGGTGTGGCACGGCCACTCCGCCAGTTCGGTCATGGCGTCCGGCCCGGCCAGGATCTTCGGGATGCGGAAGCCACCGGTCGGGTACCCGCGGCGCTGCGCCTGCGCGTAGAACGCCAGTTGGAGGTCCTGGACGACCGATGCCCGGGCCACGCCGACCGCGTCCACGCCCAGCTCCAGGGCCTGCTCGGCGAGCAGCTCGACGTTGCCCCCGCCCGCACCCAGGGCGACCACCCGCAGCCGGTCCGGGTTGCGGCGCACGATGTCGATCGCCTGGGTCCCGATCGACCCGGTCGAGCCGAGCAGGACGATCTCGCGGGGGGTGACACTCACGCCGCCATTGTGTCCGATCGGCGCAGGCCCGCCGCTACGGCTGCGCCGATCCGTTCCTGCAACGCGCGCTCCGGCGGGTCGAATGGTCCGGGTAGCGTGGACGGGTGCGCTTGGCGACCTGGAACGTCAACTCGGTGACCGCCCGGCTACCCAGGCTGGTGGACTGGCTGGCCGCCACCAAACCGGACATCGTCTGCCTGCAGGAGACCAAGACGGCGGAGTTCCCCGAGGCCGCGGTGGGCGAGCTGGGGTACGCGGTGGCCGCCCACGGCACCGGCCGGTGGAACGGGGTCGCGATCCTGTCCCGCGTCGGGCTGGACGAGGTGGACCCCGGGTTCCCCGGAGAGCCCGGCTTCCCCGACCCGGAGGCGCGGGCGATCCGGGCGACCTGCGGCGGCGTACGGGTCTGGTCGGTGTACGTACCCAACGGGCGTACGGTCGACGATCCGCACTACGCGTACAAGCTGGCCTGGCTGGCCGCGCTCCGGGAGGCGCTGGCGCCGGAGCTGGCCGGGCACGAGCGGCTGGCCCTGTGCGGGGACTTCAACGTGGCGCCCACCGACGCCGACGTCTTCGACCCGGGCGCGTTCGTCGGCTCCACGCACGTCACCGAACCCGAGCGGGCCGCTCTCACGGCCCTGCGCGAGCTGGGCCTGGTGGACGTGGTCGGTCGCCCGTTGAAGGGCTCGAACCCGTTCACCTACTGGGACTACCGCGCCGGAATGTTCCACCAGGACCTGGGGATGCGCATCGACCTCGTGTACGCCAGCCGGGCGCTGGCCGACGCCGTGACCGACGCGTACATCGATCGGGAGGCCCGCAAGGGCAAGGGCCCCTCCGACCACGCCCCGATCGTGGTCGACTGCTGACGTTCAGTCGTCCAGCAACTCGCCGGGGTCGATGCTGAACGGGAACGGCTCGGCCATGTCGAACTTCGTACCGGCGGCGCAGGCCAGGGCCGGCCGGTACTCGCCGTCGATCAGCTCGTGCAGCACGATCGTGGGTACCCGCCGGCGGAACTCGACCCGCATGAACCACGGCACGCCGGCCTCGGCGTACACCCGGGGGCGGTCGATGACGTCCTTGCGCCGGTAGTCCTCGGACACGATCTCGACGAGCATCACCGCGTCCGCGATATCCATGGATGCCTGGGCGGCTCCGGACCTCCTGAACACGGAGATATCCGGGATGTAGAGCTCGTCGCCGTAGATCACGTTGACTTCTGGATAGGCCCGGAAGCCAGCCGTACGGGCCGCCGGGCGCAGGCGGCTGATCAGCT
>VAXX01000422.1:4089-6892 GCA_005885115.1 Actinomycetota bacterium
TCAGCCGACCGGCGTGGGCTCCCGTACCGGCGGCGCCGGCTCGATCGACTCGCGGATGCCGTAGCGCACGTACAACCGGCCCAGCGGCCCCGGCGCCCACCAGTTCCACCGCCCGAGCAGGCGCATCGAGGCGGGTACCAGCAGCGCCCGTACCAGCGTCGAGTCGACCGCGATCGCGACCACCATGCCGATCCCGATCAGCTTGAGGAAGGCGATCTCCCCGGCTGCGAACCCGATCACCACGATGATCAGCAGCAATGCGGCCGAGGTGATGATCTGGCCGGTGTACTGCAGGCCCTTCGCCACCGCCGTCACGTTGTCGGCACCCGCGTCGCGCTCCTCACGGATCCGGGAGAGCAGGAAGACCTCGTAGTCGGTGGCCAGCCCGAACAGCACCGCGATCATCATGATCGGGTTGGTCGGCTCGATGAAGCCCATCGGGGTGAAGCCGAGCCAGGACGCGAAGTGCCCCTCCTGGAAGATGAACACGACCGCGCCGAACGCCGCGCCCAGCGAGACGACGTTCATCACGATCGCCTTCAGCGGCAGGATGACCGAGCCGAAGGCCAGGAACAGCAGGACGAAGGTCACCAGGATCACGAAGCCGGCCATCCACGGCAGCTTCGCGCCCAGGCCCGAGAGCTGGTCGACCAGGTCGGCGGTGTAGCCGGTGACCCCGATGGTGGTACCGGGTGCCGGGGTGAGCGCGCGCAGGTCCCGTACCACCGCTCGGGCGTCGGTACCGGTCGGCTCCCCGGTGTAGGCCACCTTGAGCAGCGCCACGTCGCCCTGTACCGCGTCCACGCCGACCCCGGTGACGTGCGGGACCGCCCGGACCCGGGCGACCAGTCGGGCGGTACCCGTCCGGTCCACCCCGGTGGCCAGCACACTGACCGGGTACGTGCTCGTGGCCGGGAACTCCGCGGTGATCCGGGAGTCGACGATCCGGCTGGTCGCGCTCGTCGGCAGGACCCGGCTGTCCGCCCCGCCGAAGGTGATCCGGGTGACCGGGGCGGCCAGGACGCCGAGGATCAGCAGCACGCCCACCAGGTACAGCCAGGGCCGGCGCATGACGCTGTGCGCGAGCCGGGCCCAGGCGCCCCCGTCCGAGCCGGCGGTGCCCCGGCGCCAGGGCAGCGGGATCCGCAACGCGTTGATCCGGTGCCCGAGGACGGCCAGCCCGGCCGGCAGCAGCGACAGCGAGGCGAGCATCGCGACGAACACGGCCGCCATGCCGCCGTACCCCATCGAGCGCAGGAAGCCCTGCGGGAACAGCAGCAGGCTGGCCAGCGCGAGCGTGACGGTGATGCCGGAGACCGCGACGGTACGGCCGGCGGTGCGCATCGTCCGCACGACCGCCTCCCGCACCTCGTACCCGGCCCGCAGTTCCTCCCGGAACCGGCTGACGATGAACAGCGAGTAGTCGATGGACAGGCCCAGCCCGATCAACGTGATGATGTTGACGGCGAACACCGACACCTCGGTGACCGAGGTGAGCAGCCGGGTCACCACGAACGCGCCGAGGATCGCCACGGCGCCGATCACCAGCGGCCATGCGGCGGCCACCAGGCTGCCGAAGATGACCAGGAGCAGCACCAGCAGTACGGGCATGGACAGCTCCTCGGCCCGCTGGACGTCGGCGGCGCTGCGCTTGCTCGCGTCGTCCAGGAACGGGCGTACCCCGCCGAGGTCGGTACGCACGCCGGCGCCGGCCACCAGCGGGTCCCGGACCGCCCGGTAGTCGGCCTGCTTCTGGGTGTCCGTACCGGGCCGCAGCCGGATCACCGCGTACGTGGCGTGCCGGTCGGCCGAGACGAGCGCGGGCGCCCCGGTGTCGTAGTACGAGATGACCTGGGTCACCTCGGCTCGACCGCGTACCCGGTCGAGCGCGCCGGTGACCGCCGCCTTGACGGCCGGGTCGTCCACGGTGGCCGACGGGCTGGAGTACAGGGCGAGGATGTCGGCGTCCTGGTTACCGAGCTTCTCGGTGATCTGGCCCCGGACCGCGTTGGAGGCGGTGTGGGGGTCGTTGAACCCGCCGCTGGACAGGGCGCCGAAGACGCCGGTACCCCAGGTGGCGCCGAGCACGACCAGGGCCAGTCCGGCGGCCAGTACCGCCCATCTCGCCCGTACCAGAAATTCCGCCCACCGCGCGAACATGGCTCCCCACTCCGAAACGTCGTACGCTTTGTGAACCTGCGATAGAACTGCGAACGCCGTTAACTATGCCAACGGCGTTAGCGATCAGTCAAGAGGTGATCCGTGACCGAAGCGCCGACCCGGCGGGAACGGCTGCGTACCGCGACCCTCGGGGAGATCAGGCAGGTGGCCCGGCAGCTCGTCGTCACCGGCGGCCCGGCCGCGATCTCGCTCCGGGCCATCGCCCGGGAGCTGGGCATGTCCGCACCCGCGCTGTACCGGTACTTCCCCAACCTGGAAGCGCTGGTCATGGCGGTCTGCTCCGACGTGTACGACGAGCTGCACGAGGCGGTGACCCGGGCCGGGGACGCCGCCGACGGGGCGGCGCCGAAGCTGCTGGCCATGGCGCACGCGTTCCGGGCCTGGTCGGTCGCCCACCCGGCGGAGTTCGCCCTGCTGTTCGGCAGCCCGGTCCCCGGCGTCGTGGAGCTGGAGGAGGGCTGCGAGTCACCCGAGCACCCGGCGGCCCGGGTCGGTGCCGCGTTCCTGGCCCCGTTCGCCGAGGTCTGGCGGCAGCTCGCGCCCCCGCCCGTACCGGAGGATCCGCAGCTCACGAAGGCCCTGGCGATCCACGGCGACGTCCTGGGCCCGGACGGCATGTACG
>VAXX01000112.1 GCA_005885115.1 Actinomycetota bacterium
CGCATCCCGGTCGCCACCGTCGTTGGCCTGCTCGGGCAGGGCTACACCATCGAGGAGATCCTCGACGACTACCCGACGCTCACGCGGGAAGGCATCCTGGCCGCTCTGCGGTTCGCGGCCAACGCCGTCGATGAGCGCGAGCTGCCCTTGCGGCTGTCGGCGTGAAGTTCCTCGTAGACGAGTGTCTGTCGACCAGGCTCGTCGTGCTGTTGACCAACGCTGGGCACGATGCAGTGCACATCGTTGCGCGTAGCTTGGCCGGACGGCCCGATGAGGACGTGCTCGCTCATGCGGTTAGTGAGGCTCGCATCCTGCTTTCCGCCGACACGGACTTCGGTGAGATCTTGGCCCGGTCCGGCGGGGGTACGCCGAGCGTGATCCTCTTCCGGCGCTCCGACCGATCCCCGGCAGCTCTCGCTACGATCCTCCTCGCGAACCTGGACGCGGTCGTCGACGACCTGGAGAAGGGCGTTTCGTCGTCATCACGGAGGATCGGCTCCGTGTCCGCGGCCTGCCCTTGTCCTGAACCGGGCGTTCCTGGAGGCGGCCCGCGGTGCTCGTCCCGCTCTGAGGGCCGGTGCTCCGGTACGCCGACGGCCCTTCAAGCCGAACGTACTGGAGTACAACGGAATCGCGATGCGCCAGTGAGGCCCCTCCAGCTCGGCATGAGCGCCGGGGCTACCCGGTGATTTGCCTACCCGTGAACGGCGGTCAGCCGGCGAGGGTGAACCAGCCGAGGCTGACCAGGCCGGCGATCGTGCAGTAGATCGCGAACGGGGTTAGTGTCCGGGTCTCGAAGTAGCGGGTCAGGAAGCGTAGCGACAGGTACGCCGCGATCCCGGCGACCAGGCTGCCGGCCAGTACCTGCCCGAGGACGCCACGACCGGCCGGCCCGGCCAGCTCGGGAAGCTTGAGTACGCCGGCCGCCGCGATCACCGGCGTGGCGAGCAGGAACGCGAACCGGGCCGCGTCCTCGCGGGACAGCCCACGCATCAGCCCGGCGACCATGGTGGAGCCAGACCGGCTGATCCCGGGCAGCAGCGCCAGGATCTGGGCCGCGCCGATGGCGGTCGCTTCGAGCCAGCCCAGCCGGGCCAGGCGCCGGTCCGACTCCACGGCGGCCTCGGCATCGCCGCCGTGGGCGGACACGCCGGCCTGTCCGGCTCCCCCGGCGTACCCGCTGGCGGCGTAGACCTGGCCCCGCGCGGAGGGTGGGCCGACCGGCGTGGGCGCGGGCGCCGCCAGGCCCGGGCGCGGCCCGCGCCGCGCCCGCAATCGCTCGACCGTGAGCAGCACCAGGCCGTTGAGGGTCAGAAAAAGCGCAGCGGGTACGGGTCGGCCCAGCGCCGTACGGAAAAGGTGTTCCAACGCCAGCCCGGCCAGCCCGACCGGCACGGTGGCGACGATGAGCAGCCAGGCCAGCCGCTGGTCCGGGGTCTGGATCCGGCGGTCCCGGATCGAGGTGAACAGCCCGCCGACGATGCGTACCCAGTCCCGCCAGAAGAAGACGACCAGCGCGACGGCCGTCGCCACGTGTACCGCGACCAGGAACGTCAGGTACGGCGAGTCCTTCGCGGCCAGGTCCAGGTTGCTCGCCCAGGAGCCGCCGATCAGGGCCGGGATGAGGATGCTGTGGCCCAGGCTGGATACCGGAAAGAGTTCGGTGATCCCCTGCAGTGCGCCGATCACAACGGCCTGCAGGTAGGTCAGGTGTGGCATTCCGTGGCCTTTTCGTCGGAGGGGAGCCGCCGTAGGCACGCTACCGGCTGGCCGCTAAGACCTCGGTGAGCGTCCGGGCCGGGTGGCCGGTGAGGCGTTGGACGTCGGCGCTGGTCCCGGCCAGTTCGCCGGCCGCGACGGCGGTGTACGTGCTGACCCACGCGTCGACCTGCCAGCCGGGCGCCCCGTACCCGGCCCGGGAGGCGTACGCCTCCGCGACGGTCTCCGGGTGGTACCGGACGCCGAGCCGCTCGGCGATCTCGTGGAAGGTCAGCGACTCCGGTCCGGTCAGGTCGTACGTCACGTCGTCGTGCCGACCCGGCTGCCCCAGGACGGTCGCGGCGACCTCGGCGATGTCGTCCTGAGCCACCACGGCGGCCCGGCCGTCCCCGGCCGGGCCGCGGATCACGTTGTCCTCGCCCACCAGGTACGGCAGGAAGTCGGCGTACAGGTTGTCGCGCAGGAACGTGTGCCGCACACCGTTGGCGCGGATGTGTTCCTCGGTGGCCCAGTGGTCCCGGGCGAGGGTGAAGGTCGAGTCGGCGGCGGCGTTGTAGAAGGAGAGGTACACGATCCGGGCGACCCCGGCCGCGACCGCCGCGTCGACGAACGTCCGGTGCTGGTCGAGCCGGTCCGGCGCCTCCGACCCGGAGACCATGAACAGCGTCCCGATCCCGTCCAACGCCCGGCGCGCGGCCTCGCCGTCGGCGTACGTGGCCCGGACGACCGTGGTACCGGACAGGGTCGGGGCGCGGGTGGGGTCACGTACGACCAGCCGTTGCGGCACCCCGGCGGCCGACAGCAGCCGTGCCACCCGGCCGCCGATGTTGCCCGTCGATCCGGTCACCGCGAGCTCGTCCATGCCCCGCAAGCTACTCCCCGGATCGGTAGCCTGCGGGCATGACCGGACCTGACGCGTACGACCGGGTGCTGGCGAAGTGGCCGCAGCCCGTCGGGTCGCTGGACCTGGCGACCTCGTTCGGGACCACCCGGGTCCACGCCTGCGGCTCGGCCGGCGCGGACCCGGTCCTGCTGCTGCACTCCGGCGGCGCCACCTCGACGGTGTGGTACGCCACCGTTCCCGCGCTGCTCCCGGCGCACCGGGTGTACGCGCCGGACCGGATCGGCGACACGGGACGCAGCGTGCCCAACGGCCGGCCGGTGCGTCGGGTCGAGGACCTGATGGACTGGCTGGACGAGGTCGTCACCGGGCTCGGGCTGGACCGGGTGGCGCTGGTCGGCCACTCGTACGGTGCCTGGCTGGCCCTGCGGTACGCGCTGCACGCGCCCGGGCGGGTCAGCCGGCTGGCGCTGCTCGACCCGACCGACTGCTTCGCCGGCCTGAGCCTGCGCTACCGGCTGCGCGCGATTCCGCTGTTGCTGTGGCCGAGCCCGGCGCGGGTACGGTCGTTCCTCGCCTGGGAGACCGGCGGGGTGGCCCTGGACCCGGACTGGTTGGAGGTCACCGCGCAGGGCGCGAACCCCCGCCCGCTCCCCCGGCCGCCGGCGGTGGCGCGGCTGCGCGAGCTGACCACCCCCACGCTGGTCCTGCTGGCCGAACGCAGCCGGGCGCACGACATCCGGCGGGTCCAGGAGGGGGTACGCCGGGCCATGCCGGACGCGAGGATCATCGTCCTGGAGGGCGCCACCCACAGCACGATCCCCGCGTACCACCACGAGCAGCTCAACCGCGAGCTGGCCGCGTTTCTCGGCTAGTTACGGGTTGTTCTTGGTCTGCTCGGCGTCGAAGGTGAACGTGGCGGTCGTGGTCGCGTTCTTGTACGTGTTGCCCGTCCCCGACGGCAGGGTGACCTGGAAGCACAGCGTCTCGTTGGCGGCGGCGGTCAGGGTACGGTCGCCCGGCTGCGAGCCCTGGGTGTTGTCCCCGACCAGCTTGCCGTTGGTGGAGTCCAGGTCACCGGTGTAGAGCTGGGTGCCGTCGAAGTTGTCGCACGGGACGCCCGGCGTGGTGACGTCGATCGTCTTGATCGTGAGGCTGAGCTGGTCCTTGAGCCCGATGGCGTCGGTGTTGGTGGCCGAGGACGAGATCGCGTACCGGACCGTCGCGACGCTGCTGGTGTTGGTGACCACGACCGCGGCCGTGGTGGCGTCGCCGGGCATCATGTTCGAGAAGCTGACCAGGGCCGTCGTCGGGCTGGTCGTCAGGCTGACCGACGTGTCGGTGAACTGGTTGTTGGTGATCGTCTTGGTGTCCGTGAAGACGGCGAGGGTACCTCCGGTGAACGCGCTCAACACCGCTGCCGTACCGACAGCGGCCATGACGAGCTGGAACCGGGTTACCTTCACGTGGCCAATCCGTGCCTGGTTCGGACGTTCCTATCCCTCGTCCATCGGCATGGCTCGACCCGACTTGAGTTGCTAGTGGGGTACTCCGAGGCAGGCGACGACCTGACGGGCGTCCGGGTCGAGAAACACGACAAACCGCTGGTTTCCGCTCACCGCGCCCAGACGCAGTTGGGGGTACCCGCACATGGCCAGGCGGCGCAGCGCGTCATGACCGTCCGCGGTCGCGGTCCGGGCGGCGTACGTACGCAGGGCACTCTCCCGGCTGACCGTACCGTCGTGCACCCGGAAGGTCGCTCCGGCGCTCACTTCGGCCTGGCAGGCGGCGTACGTCGGGTCGGGCACCGAGCCCAGGAGAGCGATCAACTGATTGCGATCAAGATTCACGGTACGGCGCACCGGACCAGGATGCCGGACGAACCGGTGCCCCATGGGTCCCCCGAACGGACTAAAGATAACGCGCAAATCACGACGCACCGACCAGATCAACTTGACGGATCCCGAATCACCCTCGGTAGCGTCACTTCCGGCCTTGTCGTCTACGAAGGGTTTGGATCTTGTCCGGTAGACATGCCGATTCATCAATGTCTCGGCCTGACCCGAAAAGCTCCGTCGCCCCATACGTACGCCGAATCGTCTCGTCGTCCCGGTTCGTACCGCTGCTGTCGGCCATCGCGGTGGCCGGCGTGGTGGTCGTGGCATCAGCCGCCGCGATGACCATGGGGCCGCCAACCGACACCGTGGCCAGCGTCGTCAGCTCACCGACGGTGAGCATCAGCCCCAGCGCCCGGGCCACCGATGACCGCGCCTCCCGCAGCGGGATCCGGGAGCTGCGCGCCTCGCCGTCCCCGGCGCCGTCCTCGGCGAGCCCGACTGCGCGGGCGCAGGCGCCGACCACCAAGCAGGCGAGCCCGCCGTCGGGCGGCGGTACGGTGACCGGCTCCGGTACCTGCGGTGCCTCCTACTACACCGGCGGCGGGCACACCGCCAACGGCGAGGTGTTCAACACGTACGCCTACACCGCGGCGAGCAAGACGCTGCCGTTCAACACCCGGGTCCGGGTCACCAACGTGGCCAACGGCAGGTCGACGGTCGTCCGGATCAACGACCGCGGTCCGTACGTCGGCGGCCGCTGTCTGGACCTGACCCAGGCGGCGTTCGGCGCGATCGCCAGCCTGGGCGCCGGTGTGATCACCGTGAAGTACGAGGTGCTCTCCTAGTAAGGGATCGGGCTTTCGTCCGTTCGCGCGGATCTCGCCCCCGACGGTTTGGCTCGGGGGCGTTATCCGGCATGCTGTTCGGCGTACCCATGAAGCTGCGCCTGCCGGGCGACCACCGCCCGATGAGCCCCGATGCCCGCGCCGGACTCGGCGCGGCCTTCGTGCTGCTCGCCCTGATCTCCGCCGTCGAGGTCGCCGACGGGCCCGACCCCCACTACATCGGCCTGCTGGCGTGTGCGCCGTTCCTGGTGGCCACGTTCGCGGCCTGGCGCGAGGTGGTCCTTGTCGGCGCCACCGCCGTGGCGATCGGGCTGACCTTCGGGTTCTTCCCGCACGGGTTGACCGTCGCCAGCTCGTTCCAGCTCGGCGGGATCATGGCGGCCACCGCGATCGCGGCGGCGGCCGGGACGGTACGCGCCAGTCAGGCGGACCGGCTGGCCGAACTGGAGGGCCTGGCGAAGGTGGCGCAGGCGGCGGTACTGCGGCCGCTCGGGCCACAGGTCGGGCCGCTGGCGGTGGCCGGCCGGTACATCTCGGCGAGCGCGGCGGCCGACATCGGTGGGGACCTGTACGAGGCGATGGACACGCCGTACGGGGTACGCATGATCATCGGGGACGTCCGTGGCAAGGGGCTGGACGCGGTCCGGCTGGCCAGCATCGTGCTGGGCTCGTACCGGCACGTGGCGTACGAACGGGCCGACCTGCGGGCGATCGTCGCCGATCTGGACCGCGCGGTGGCCCGTTCGGTGGGTGACGAGGACTTCGTCACCGCGGCCCTGGTGGAGGAGCGCGGCGGTACCCTCACGATCGTCAACTGCGGGCACCCGGCGCCCCTGCTCCTGCGGCGGGGCGAGGTGATCCCCCTCGAACCACCCACGAGCGCGCCGCCATTGGGCTTCATGCCTGTCGTACGCCCGCGGGTCGAGCGGTTGGAACCGGGCGACCGGTTGCTGCTGTTCACCGATGGGTTGGCCGAGGCCCGCCGGGAGGGTGAGTTCTTCCCGACCCAGGAGCGGGCCTGGCGGCTGCTCGGCCACGGTACGGTCGGCGACGGGCTGGCCTCGCTCGAGGCGGCGCTGCTGGAGTGGGTACACGGGCGGCTGGACGACGACATCGCGCTGGTGCTCATGGAGTACGAGGGCGCCCAACCGGCTACGGCCGGCGTGGCGGTACCGAGCTGGGAAGTCGGTACCGACGCGAGCTGAATCGCCGGAGCACGAGTGTCGTCGATCACAAGTCCTCGCGGGTTGTCGCTGGTTACCGATGGGTAATACCATCGCAGCTACCCACCGGTAACTCCGGCGACGCCCACACGGGGGAGTGCATGAGCCACTACCAGAGCAACCTGCGCGACCTGTACTTCAACCTGTTCGAAGTGTTCGGCGCCGACCAGGTGCTGGGCAGCGCCGCGTACCCCGACCTCGACGTCGACACCGCGCGCAGCATCCTGGCCGAGGTGGACCGGCTGGCCCGGGAGGACCTGGGGGCCAGCTACGCCGAGGGCGACCGGCACCCGCCGGTCTTCGACCCGCGGACCCACACGGTGACGATGCCCGAGGCGTTCCGCCGCTCGTACCAGTCGTTCATGAACAGCGAGTTCTGGCGGCTGGACCTGCCCACGGAGCTCGGCGGCACGGCCGCGCCGCGGGTTTTCTGGTGGTCGCTGGCCGAGCTGGTGCTCGGCGCCAACGCCCCCATCTGGATGTACGCCTCCGGCCCCTCCTTCGCGCACACGCTGTGGATCGAGGGCACGCCCGAGCAGAAGCGGTGGGCGCGGCTGTTCGCGGACCGGCGCTGGGCCTCCACGATGGTGCTGACCGAGCCGGACGCCGGCTCCGACGTGGGCGCCGGGCGCACCCGGGCCATCCCGCAGCCGGACGGCTCCTGGCACATCGAGGGCGTCAAGCGCTTCATCACCAGCGGCGAGCACGACCTGGCGGAGAACATCATCCACTACGTGCTGGCCCGGCCGGTGGACACGCCGGGCGCGGGCGGGCCGGGCACCAAGGGCCTGTCGCTGTTCGTCGTGCCGAAGTTCCACTTCGACCCGCAGACCGGTGAGCTGGGCGAGCGCAACGGCGTGTTCGCGACCAACGTCGAGCACAAGATGGGGCTGAAGGTCTCCACCACCTGCGAGCTGACCTTCGGCGAGCACGGCACCCCGGCCAAGGGGTGGCTGATGGGCGACGTCCACGACGGCATCCGGCAGATGTTCATGGTCATCGAGTACGCGCGGATGATGGTCGGTACGAAGGCCATCGCCACCCTGTCCACCGGGTACCGCAACGCCCTGGCGTACGCCAAGGAGCGGGTACAGGGGGCGGACCTGCTCCGCTCGACCGACAAGAGCGCGCCCCGGGTGACCATCACGCACCACCCGGACGTACGCCGCTCGCTGATGCTCCAGAAGTCGTACGCGGAGGGGCTGCGCGCGCTCGTCGCGTACACCTCGACGTGGCAGGACCGGTGGCGCAGCGCCGTGGTCAGCGGGGACGAGGAGGCCGCGGAGCTGGCCAAGCGGGTCAACGACCTGTTGCTGCCGCTGGTCAAGGGGGTCGGTTCGGAGCGGGCGTACGAGCTGCTCGGCCAGGAGTCGTTGCAGACCTTCGGCGGCTCCGGCTTCCTCCAGGACTACCCGCTGGAGCAGTACGTACGCGACTCGAAGATCGACACGCTGTACGAGGGTACGACCGCGATCCAGAGCCTTGACCTGGTGTTCCGCAAGATCGTACGGGACCAGGGCCGGGCGCTGCTGACCGTGGCCGGCGAGATCCAGGAGTTCCTCGACGCCGAGATCGGCAACGGCCAGCTCAAGGACGAGCGGCTGGCGCTGGGTAGGGCGCTGGGCGAGGTACAGCAGATCCTGGCCGTGTTCACCGGCTGGCTGACCGCCGCCCAGGACGGCGAGCCGCGCGAGCTGTACAAGATCGGGCTCAACTCCCGCCGGCTCCTGCTGGCCCTGGGTGACGTGGTCGTCGGCTGGCTGCTGCAGAAGCAGGCGGATGTGGCGCTGCGCGCGCTCGGTCACGAGGTCAGCGCCGCTGACCAGGCGTTCTACGAGGGCAAGGTGGCCGCGGCCCGGTTCTTCGCGCACGAGGTGCTGCCCCGGATCGGGGCGGACCGGCGGATCGTCGAGTCGACCAGCCTGGACCTGATGGACCTGCCGGAGGACGCCTTCTGAGACCTATCCCAGCGCCTGGACTGACAGTCGGCGCGGCACCCTCCGGGGTGAACCCGTCGGCCGCTTGCCCAGCGCGGGGTCGGTGGTCCGGTTAGCCTGATTGGTATGGGTATCGGAGGCGGCATCTTCCTGATCGCGCTCGGTGCGATCCTCACCTTCGCGGTGCACGCCAACACGAGCTGGCTCGACCTGCACGTGGTTGGCTGGGTGCTGATGCTCTCCGGCGTGCTCGTCCTGGTCC
>VAXX01000423.1 GCA_005885115.1 Actinomycetota bacterium
TGGCCATGGCCTGCGCCCCGGTGCCTGTGTAGGCGTGTTGGTGGTCTTCTCGGTAGACCACGTCACGGACCCAGTGGGTGGCCTCGATACGCCAGTGGTGGCGGACCCCGCCCAGCAGTTGTCTTGGGGTTGCCCGGGTGGGGCCCAGGCTGGTGATGCCGTGGACGATCTCTTTGAGCAGTTGTTGGCCGGCCAGGTCGTAAGTTCGGCGGCGGATGCGCAAGACCTGTGCGGCGGCGGGGAAGTCGATGCCCTCGGCGTTGGTTACCCAGATCTCGCGCACGACGCGCCGGCCGCCGACGATCTGCTCGTCGGTGTAGTCGGCGCTACCGCTCGCGGCTTGGGGCATGCGGGCGGCGATGGCTTCCAGCAGGTGTGGCCTGTTGCCTTTGACGGTCATGAGGTAGTCCGCGCCGCGCACCCGGGTCAGGTAGTCGGCGGTCGCGTCCTGGGTGTGAGCCGCGTCCGCGGTGACGGTCTTCGCGGTCAAGTCGACCGGGTCGAGCAGAGCGGCCACACAGGTGACCTCGGTGGTGTCGGCCGGCACGGTGATCTGGGCGATGACGACCTGCTCATGGTGTAGCAGTGCGGAGAACAGCTTGACGTTCACCCCACCGCGTTCGGCGCTGTTTCGTACGGTCTTGCCGTCGATGCCCAACCCGTCGAGCCACTCCAGGCCGTGGGGCAGGTCCCACTGCTCGGGGTGGCGGGCTCGGTAGGCGGCCACACACTGACTGATCCACACCCCAACCCGGGCATCGGCGTGCTGCGCGTCGATGTCCTGCACGACGCGGCTGATCGTGGCCGTACTGGGTGCCTCGGGCCGTCCGGTGCTCGGGTTGATCCGCGCCCCAGCCGCGACCAGCAGGTCCGCGGGCAGCTCGCTGGCCCGGTCGCCCGCCTCCCGGAAGTTGCTCGCCCCGGCCAACCCAAAGCGGACACCACATCAAGCGCAGCACCGTGCTCATGGTCGTGCTCGGGCGCGTGCGACACTGACAACGGTGGCCTCCTGGCCTGGATGACTCAAGTATGGAAACTCGGATCATTCCAGGCGGGGGGCCACTGTCCTAACTGGACCCGAGCACCAGAACCGACCAGCCAAAACAAAGATCAACTACTTTGCAATTGGCCTGTGTATTACCCCTACACCAAGTCCGCCGCCGCCCCGCCATTCAGCGCTGTTGCCGGAGCACCGCGGCGAGTTGGGCCCGGCCGGAGATGCCGAGCTTGACATAGGCGCGATGCAGGTGGTTGTTGACCGTGCGTACCGACAGGCTCAGGCGCAGGGCGATGTCGCCACTGCTGACCCGAGCGGCGGCCAGCAGCGCGATCTCGTGCTCGCGCGGGGTCAGCGCGGTCGCGTCGCCGACCGCGCGCCACGGGGCGCCGGTACCCCTGCAGCGCAGGTCGAGGGTGAGCGCCAGATCCCGGGTCCGGGTCGCGTCGCGGTGCCGCCCGGCGCGCCCGTAAGCCCGGCTCGCGGCCATCGCTGCATGGGCGGCGGCCAGCAGGGCATCGAGCCGTTCCAGCCGTGCGGCCGCGTCCTCCAGCGCGGCCGCGTCCTCGACCGACCAGCTACCGGCCAAGCCTCGGGCCACGTCGGCGTACCCGGCGACCAACTCGGTACCGATCGCCCCGGCCAGCTCATCCAGCCGCCCGGCCACCCGGCCGGCCGCTCCGTACCGCGCCGCGTCGTACAGCGCGAACGCCTCCAGGCAGTGCTGGCCAGCCTCGGCGGCCATGGCCGCGGCACGCAGCGCACCCCGCGCGGCCGGGGTCAGCTCGCCGGCCGCGGCCGCAAACCGAGCGCGGTTGAGCTCGATCTGCGGAGCGTACAACGGGTGTTCCGGCGGCGCGGTCGCGTCCTCCGCAGTCAGCGCGGCACCGGCGCGGTCCAGCTCGCCGGACTGCGCCAGCACCCCGGCCAGCACTGCGAGGTGGTACCCGCACGCGCACCTGGCCGATCACGCCACGCAGGCCGGCCCAGCTGGCGACCAGGCCGGGCTCACCGACCTCGGCGGCGCGGCGGTACCCTTCGTCAGCCGCTGACCATGCGGGCCCGAGCCGCCCCGCGAGCAGCAGCGCGCAGGTCCGGGCCACGTGCAGGTGTGCCGCGCCGAGCAGTACTTGATCGGTTGCCGTTGCGGCCAGGTCGAGCCCGCGCTCGGCCAGGCGCAGCGCCAGGTCGGGCTGGCCGAGGTTGGCGGCGGCCAGTACCGCGGCGGTGTGCGCCCACAGCCTCAGGTCTGCGGGCAGCTGCTCGATTTCGCACACCGGACGGGCGGTGTCCAGCGCCTCCTGGCAGCGCCCGTCGAACAGCAGCATCATCGCGCGGACCGGTGCCGTTCCCGGGTGGACGGCGACCGGTCGGAGGGCGGCGAGCGCCTCGGCCCGGCGCCCGAGTCCCCAGTACAAGGCGCCGGCCCGGCCAACCGCCACACGCAGCGAGTCGGCATCGGCGGGCCGGTCCGGCAGCAGCGCGAGGCTCTCCCGGGCCCGCCCCTGCCAGCGCAGGATCTCCGCGAGCAGGAGCGCCGCGGTCACGCCTTCCGGGTACGGGCCGGTGACGGCCGCCCGGGCCAGCCGCTCCGCGAGGTCGAGGTCGAACCGCCGGACCGCGGCGCGGGCGGCGGGCAGCGCGACCACCGGGTCGGTTGGAGTACCCGCGGCTACCTGCCAGGTCGCCATGCGCAGCAGGTCCTCGTCGCGGCGCATCGGGGTCGCGCTCAGCCGTGCCGCCAGGGTCCGGTACGCCGCCCGGGCGCGGACCGGCCCGAGCCCGGCGCGTAGCACCTCGCCATGTACCGGCTCGGCGAGCCGGACCATGCTGCGTCGTCCGTCGCTGACCACCGTGAGCAGACCGGCCCGCTCGACCTCGACGAGCCCGGGATCGTTCTCGAGCAGCGCCAGCGGCAGCGGCTCGCCGAGCGCCACCTGCTCGACCACGACCCGCCCGGCCGGGTCGCATCCGCGCAGCCGCTCGGCGACCAGCTCGCCCAGGTACCCGTCGCCGCACAGGCCGCCGTACCACTGCCAGATCCTGCCCTCGATGCGCAGCGCACCGCCCGCCCGCGCGCTGCACACCACCTCGCGCAGGTACCGCGGGTTTCCCGCGGCGAGGCGGCGCAGCACGATCCTGGCCGGGCCGCAGACCTCGCCGTCGACGGCGTGCCGCACCAGTTCGTCGACCGTCTCGTCCGGCAGCGGCCGGACGTCCACCCGCCGGGCCAGCTCGTCCTT
Organism: Actinomycetota bacterium; assembly: GCA_005885115.1. Classification (GTDB taxonomy): domain Bacteria; phylum Actinomycetota; class Actinomycetes; order Mycobacteriales; family Micromonosporaceae; genus AC-43. The sequence goes on from VAXX01000423.1 coordinate 3,241, forward strand.
CCACAGCGCGGCGACGGCGTCCGGCGCCGGCGTCCCGTCGCGGACCGTCGCGACGACCAGGGCCGCCCGGTGTACGGCCAGGTGGTGGACCAGAGCCGCGGAGGCGTCGTCGAGCGCGTGCGCGTCGTCCACGGCAAGCATTGCCGGGCGGTTCGCGTCCGGCCCGCGCAGGCGCTGCGCGACCAGCCGGAACGGGTGCCACCGCGGGGCTTCCGCCGGGTCGTCCGGCAGCAGGTGCGCGAGCGCACCCAGCGGTACTGACGCCGCGGCGTGGGTGGCACTGATCAGTTCGATGGGGTACCCGGCCGACCGCGCCGCGCTCGCCGCGGCGCGCAGCAGCCGGCTGCGGCCGACCCCCGGCGGCCCGCTCAACACAAGCCCCCGGCCGGTCGGGTCGTGCAGCGTGCTCTCGATCGCCCGCAGTTCCTGCTCGCGCCCCAGCAACGGCCAGGTCTGCTCCATCGGCATCCCTCCCATAACCATGCACGCACCACAGCCGGTGGGTGGTTCGGGCTGAGTACCTCGACGGGAATGCTCAGCCCGCACCGCCGCGGGGGATCCGCGCTAGGTCAAACTCCCATGGCAGGAGGTGCCGCATGAAACGTACCCGGCTCGTCCTCGCCGGAGCGCTCGGTTGTGTCCTTGCCGTCGGCCTCACGCCGACGGCCTGGGCGTCGACCACGTATCCGGCCGAACAATCGAACAACACCTCCACCTGCGTAGCAGGCAGCTCGACCTCGCCCGCTGACTGCGCGGCGGCGTTCGCCGGTCAGACGGACACCCGCACGGGCATCGAGACCCCGCTGTTCGATCCGCCGGGTGGCAACGTCTCCGCGGAAAACGTGCGCGACCTGTTGTATCCGGGCAGCGCTACCAAGGTGTTCGTCAACATGATGCTGGGTTTCTGCACCCCGGCCGACGGGACCAGCTCGCCCGGGATACCACGGTGCAACAGCAATGTCCTCACCCAGTACACCTCGGACAACACCGCGACGGTGGACGCGCACCTTGCCGACTTCGTCCGCCGCGGCATCGACGGGGCCGTCATGGACTGGTACGGTCCGGGCAGCCGGGTCAACGATGCGACCCTGAAGTACCAGGCCGAAATCCGCAACCAGGGATACTGCCCCGGCGGCCCGCAACAGTGCCAGGTGATGTATCTCATCATGTATGACGGCTCGACGCTGAAGTACCCGGTGTCCTGGACCGGTATCCCCAACACCACCGGTAGCGGGTGCTCGACGAGCCTGGGCGGTACGGATGCGGAGAACTGCATCGTCGCCCGGCTGCGCAACGACATCTGCTACATGAACGGTCTCCACTTCGGCAACGACGCTTACCAGAAGTACAACGGGCGTCCCATGCTGCAGTTCTTCATCAACGAGGGCGGCATGTACCCGAACCTGCCCAAGACCGGGCCGGCACCGTCCTGGGAAGACGTGTGGTTCTGGATCCGGCAGTGGACGGACAACATGCAGGTCAACTGCTCGGGAGCACCCGCCGGCTCGCCCAACTACGCCGCCGACAACGGCATGCCGTTGTTGCTGTTCGAGAACGCGGGAGGCTTCACTCATGCGCAGAGCGACGGCGCGTTCGACTGGGTCAACCCCACCCAGAACCAGGACGACCTGCGGATCTCGCCGGCGAGCACCGGCGGCACGGTAGACAACTTCTACACGACCAGCCTCAACTACCTGTCCAGCAAGGTGGTGTGGGGCGTGGCGTACAAGGGGTTCAACGACGTGCAATCGGCCTGGGGTGCGAACCGGCTGATCGACCAGCGCTGCGGCCAGACCTGGGTACTGTCCCTGGCCAGCGCCCGGAACAACGGATACTCCAGCTCGCGCCAGCTGCCGTTCGTGCAGATCGCCACCTGGAACGACTACAACGAGGGCACGCCGATCGAGACCGGGATCGACAACTGCTACCAGGTCGCGGCGAGCGTGTCCGGATCGACGCTGACCTGGCAGGCCAACGCGGCCAACGGCAACGCCAACCCGGCGACGATCTCGCACTGGCTGGTGTTCGACTCCACCGACGGCGGCTCCTCCTACCAGCAGATCGCGTCGCTGGCGGCGGGTAGCACCTCGTACGACCTGAGCGGGTTGCCGGCCGGTACCCACACCTTGTTCGTGAAGATGGTCGGCCGGGCGGACATCCTCAACCAGGTGTCCGGAACGGTCACCTACGCGAGCAGCGGGCCCCCGCCGAGCTCGTGGATCGACGAGCAGGTGCAGTTCCTCGCCAATCACCAACTACCCGACGGCGCGCTGCTCGGTCCGGGCAACTCCATCAACCCGTACTTCGCCAACCTCGCCGCGGTCGGCCTCGCCCGAGCCGACACCGCTACCGGCAACACCGTGCTCTACAAGTGGATGCAGTGGTACCTGAACCATCTCAACAGCACCGACTCCAAGGGACTGAGCGACACCATCTACGACTACAACTACGACCCGACCACCGGAGCGGAGTCCTCGACCGGACACTACGATTCGGTTGACAGTTACGCCTCCACCGCGCTCAACGTCGCATACACCGGCTACCTGACCGGCGACAGTCGGATCCAGGCGCTGGTGGCGAACAACATCGGTACCTACGAGGCGATCGCCAATCTGGATGACTACGGGGCGCCGAAAGGCGTACGTGACACCGACAACTTGACCATGGCGGTACCGGGCGGTGCGAAATACACCATGGACAACTCCGAGGTGGCCGGCGGGCTGGCCGACTTCGCGCAACTCGAGGCGGCGCTGGGCCGTACCGATCAACACAACTACTACCTGGCATGGCACGACGCGACGGTCAGCGCAATCACCGAGAAGCTCTGGAACACCACGAAGAACACCTGGGACTGGGCACTCGGTTCCGCGAGCGACCTGACCGGCACGTTCTACCCCAACGCCACCGCGCAGTTGTGGCCGACGCTGTTCGGCGTGGTCCCGCCGGACAGCACGGACGCGACGTCGGCCTGGAAGGCGTTCACCGACCGCTGGACCGACTGGTTCGACGACAAGATCGTGGACAGCTACCCGTGGACCGCGATGGCCCGGGCCGGACAGCTCAACGGTAAGCCCGACCAGGCAAGTCACCTGCTGAGCACGCTGCACGACACGTACGCGCCCGACTGGGGCGGCAACTGGTACGACGACGAGGCCGGCTGGTTCATCCTCGGGGCGAAGGGGATGGATCCGTAACGGCGGCGGCGCTCTCCTGGCGGCGCGGACCCCGCCGGGAGAGAACCCGCTCAGTTGTCCGCCGCCGGCCCTGACGGTCAGCAGCCGGCGGCGGTCTGCTGCACGGTGACGCGAGTACGTTGGCGGCTCAGCCGCCTGCCAGTGGTCGGCGGGAGCGGCAAAGCGCGCACCGCCCCGCCGACCATGGTCAGCCGCCACAGCGCGGAAGCCGAGCCGCGAGGTCTACGGGCAGTGCGGTCGGACTCTGTGTCGACCGGCGACCAGCGGGTCCCGGCCGGCCTGCCACGTCGGTAGCGGTCAGGAGGGCAGCCGGCACTCGTCCTCGGCCATTTGTGGAACACCAGCATGCGGCGCAGCCCGTCGCGCGCCCGCGTACCCGCCGCCGCGAGGTCGCCGTGGGCGAACGCGGTCAGCGCGAGGACGTAGAACACCCAGCCGGTGGTCCACCGG
>VAXX01000424.1:0-3218 GCA_005885115.1 Actinomycetota bacterium
GACATCGCGGTCGCGGCCCGGGCCAGGTACCGGTCGGCGATGGCCACCGGCAGCCCGGCCCGGTCGTTGTCCAGCACGGTCACCGCGAAGGTGAGACCGGCCAACCGGTCCAGTTGCCCCGTCTCGACCAGCCGGCCGGCGGTCAGGCCGGCCAGCACGCCGCCCGAGCAGACCCCGGTCAGGACCGTCCGGACGGTACGGCAGATCCGCTCCACCGCGTCCAGCGCGTCGAGCACCGCCTGGACGTACGCCTCGATGCCCCAGTGCGCGTGCCGGGCGTCGGGGTTGCGCCAGGAGAGCACGAAGACCTGCTGGCCGGACCGGACCAGGTACTCGATGAGGCTGCGGCCGGGGGCCAGGTCCAGGACGTAGAACTTGTTGATGGTCGGGGGTACGAGCAGCAGCGGCACCGCCCGTACGGTCGGCGTCTGCGGCGCGTACTGGATCAGCTCGAACACCTCGGTGCGCAGGACCACGGCGCCCGGGCTGACCCCGAGGTTGCCGCCGACCGCGAAGGCCGACGTGTCCACCATCTGCGGGATCCGCGGCGGCTGGGCCAGATCCTTCACCAGGTTCAGCCCGCCCCGGACGAAGTTGAGCCCGCCGGACTCCCGGGCCGCCCGGACCGACTCCGGGTTGACCACCGCGACGTTGCTCGGCGCCAGCGCCTGGAGCAGGTTGTCGGCGAGGAACCGGACCCGCTGGTCGTCCCGCCAGCCCAGCTCCGCGCCCGTGATCAGCTCGTCGACGGTACGCCCGGTCGCCAGGTACGTCTGCAGGATCCGGCGCAGCACCGGGTTGCTCTGCCACTGCGGGTCGGCGAAGCGCCGGTCCTTCGGCCCCGGGCCGAGCTCCGAGCTGCCCCGGACCACCCGGAGCAGCTCGGCCGCCAGCCCACCCAGCCCGGAGGCCGTTGTCCCGGGCCGGGTGGCCAGCCGCCCGGCCAGCTTGACCGTGGACAGGTCCGGTGCCAGCCGGCGGATCGGCCCGAAGGCCGCGTCGATCAGCAGCGCGTCGAGCGGGACCGCCAGGTCCTCGACCTCGGTCATTGCCGGCCGTCCGGCGCGTGGATCTCCCGCTTGAGGACCTTGCCGGTCGGGCCCTTGGGCAGCGCGTCGAGGAACCAGACCTGGCGCGGGTACTTGTACGCGGCCACCTGCCCCTTGACGTACTCCTGGATGTCCTGCGGGGTAACGGTTTCGCCGGGCTTGATGACGACAGCGGCGCCGACCTCCTCCCCCAGCGCGCCGTCGGGTACGCCGACCACCGCGGCCTCGGCGACCGCCGGGTGCTCGTAGAGCACCTCCTCGATCTCCCGCGGGTACACGTTGTACCCGCCCCGGATGATGAGGTCCTTGCGCCGGTCGACGATGAAGTAGAAGCCGTCCTCGTCCACCCGGGCCAGGTCGCCGCTGCGGAACCAGCCGTCCGGGACCGCCTCGGCCGTGGCCTCCGGCCGCTGCCAGTACCCCTTCATCACGTTGTGGCCCTGGATCGCGATCTCGCCGACCGCACCGGCCGGTACGTCCACCCCGTGCTCGTCCACCACCCGCATGGCCACGCCCCGGATGGGGGTGCCGATGGAGCCTGGCTTGCGCTCCCGGTCCGGGTGGTTGAACGAGGCCACCGGCGAGGTCTCGGACAGCCCGTACCCCTCCAGGATCACGCAGCCGAACGCCTTCTCGAAGCCGCGCATCACCTCGACCGGCAGGGCCGCCCCACCGGATACGCACACCCGCAGCGCGGACAGGTCGAACGATTCGCGCTCCGGCTCGCCGAGCAGGGCCACGTACATCGTGGGTACCCCCTCGAAGACCGTCACCCGGTCGCGCACCAGCACCGACAGCACCGTGCCGGCCACGAACCGGGGCACCAGGGTCAGGCAGGCGCCGACCCGGACCGCGGCGTTCAGCCCGCAGGTCTGCCCGAACGAGTGGAACAGCGGCAGCCCGCCGAAGATGACGTCGTCGGGCCCGATGGCGACCAGGTCGGTCGCGAACACCTCGACGTTGGCGGACAGGTTGGCGTGGGTCAGCTCGGCGCCCTTGGGCTGCCCGGTGGTACCCGAGGTGTAGAGGATGACGGCCGTGTCGTCCCCGGACCGCTCGGCCACGCCGGGCGCCGGCGGGCACGCCGCGAGCAGGTCGGCGAACGAGCCCTCCACCACGATGCAGGTCGCCCCGGCGCTCGCGGCGCCGGCCAGGGCGGCGGGCGCGCACGCGGTGCCGGAGAAGATCACGCCGGCCTGCGCGTCGCTGAGGTAGTACCCCACCTCACGCTCTTTGAGCAGGGGATTCATCGGTACGACGACGGCACCGGCACGCAGCACGCCGTAGTACACGACGGCGAACTCCGGCACGTTGGGCAGCATGATCGCCACCCGGTCCCCGGGGCGTACCCCGGACGCCTGGATCAGCGCCGCCGCGCGGGCGCTGCGCTCGTCCAGCTCGGCGTAGGTCAGGATGGTCTCGTCCAGGCGCACCGCCGGGCGCTCGGGGAAGCGTTCGGCGCTGCGCAGCAGGTTGTCGGCAAGGTTCATGGCTGGACCCTTCGGGGAGTGGCCCGCCCGCGGCCTCGGGAGCGGTGTCGGTTGCCATGATTGTGCTGACCCCACGGTCGGTGGACCATGTGCCGGCGGACGAAGTCGCCGGTCCGGCGATTGTGCCCGGGCACTACGTAACCGCGCCCCGACCTCGTACGCTGCGGGGATGACATCCCAGTCGCAGGCCCCGACCACGCCGGTGACGGCGATCGGCGGGCGGCTGCTGGAACGGGTGGACGAGCTGTCCGTCGAGCTGACCGAGGTGATCCGCCGCGCCGAACCGTTCTACCGGTCCAGTGGTCTGGTACCGGTGGAGGACCTGCGGGCCTCGGTGCGCGACAACCTCGCGCACATCCTCAGCCAGCTGTCCGGCCATCCGTTCCCCGGCCTCGAACCGCCCCGGGTCACCGGGCAACGCCGGGCCGAGCAGGGCGTACCGTTGCCGGTCATCCTGCACGCGTACCGGGTCGCCGGGAAGTTCATCTGGGCCGCGATCCTGGCCGAGGCGGCCGGCGACGAGGTGGCCACGACGGCGTTGCTGGAGGCCGGTTCGGAGCTGTGGCTGATCATCGACACCCACTCGGGTTCGGTCACCGACGCGTACCGGGACACCATCGCCGAACGGGCGCACAGCGACTCGCAGACCCGCAACGCGCTGCTGGACGTGCTGCTGCGC
>VAXX01000424.1:3288-8526 GCA_005885115.1 Actinomycetota bacterium
GCTGCGTACCCGCGGGGTCCGGTCGGCGTGGCGGGTGGAGGTCGACGCCCACGTCGGGGTGGTGGTGCTGACCCCGCGGATGGGCATCGACCGGCTGTGTAGCCTGCTGGCCGAGCTGACCACCGGACCGGTCGGGCTGAGCGCGACGTACCCGAGCCTGGACCAGACCCCGGCCGCGCTGCGCCAGGCCCGGCTGGCGTACGCCACCGCCACGCCGGGCAGCCGGGAGCTGATCCGGTACGAGCGGGCGCCGATCGCCGTACTGCTGGCCGGCGCGCCGGACGCCGCCGCTGTGGTGGCCCAGGCGATCCTCGGGCCGGTGCTCGCCCTACCGGCCGTTGAGTGCGACGTCCTGCTGGGTACCCTGCGGGTCTGGTTCGCCGAGCACGGCGCCACCGCCGAGGCGGCCGGGAAGCTGCACGTACACCGCAACACCGTCCGGTACCGGCTCAAGCGGATCGAGGAGCTGACCGGCCGCAGCCTGACCCAGCCGACCGGACTGGCCGAGCTGCACCTGGCCCTGGAGGCCGCGCGGATCCTGCGCCTGCCCGGGGAGGGGTAACACCGGCCCGGTCCGCGGCGCCAGTCCCGGTGTAGCGCACCGTCGGCGTCAGGATCGGTGGTACCCATGCGCATGCACCTTCCAACCGAGTACAGCGCGCGGGCCGGCCGGTGGCCGGTCAACAGTGCCGGCCCGTCCTGGGGCACCGTGCGGGCGCGCCGGGACGGCCTGGGCCACCGGCACCTGAACTGCCTGCTGCGGGTACACCATGTCCTGCGGGAGGCCGGGGTCGCCGAGGCGGTCACCACGTTGACCATGCACCGGGTCGCCGAGGCGGTCGCCGCGTGCCGGTACTTCGACCTGCCGCTGCTGGCCGAGCTGCTGCTGCGGATGCCGCAGGCGGCCGCGTCCCCCGACACCGCCGCGGTCTTCGACGCGCAGTACCGGGACTGCATGTGCCGCGACGGCTACGTGGCCGAGGCCATCCGCCGTACCGTCGCCGAGCGCGCCCAGGACTTCCCCCTCGGCCCCCTGTGAACAGCGGTCACGGCTTGATCGCGACGCCCCCGTACATCGACACCTGACTGTCCTCAATGGACAGTGCCTCGTCGTCGGGGTGCCACTGGTGCACCAGCGGGACCCCCGGGGAGACCAGCCCCAGCCCGTCGAACAGCGCGGTCACCTCGGCCTTGGTACGCACCTTGGAGGTGATGCCGCGGGCGTTGTACATGGCGATGCCGCGGCCGACCTCCTCCGGGTTGGAGTCGGCGGTGGCCGTGGACAGCGCGAGCGCGCTACCGGAGGGCATCGGCCCCATCAGCCGGTCGATGATGTCGTGCGCCTCCTGCTCGTCGACGACGTAGTGCATGATCGCGAGGAGGCAGACCGCGACCGGCTGGCTCAGGTCCAGGGTCTGCGCCAACTGCGGCGCCTTGATGATGCTGTCCGGGTCGCGCAGGCTGGCGTCGATGTACGTGGTCCGGCCCTCCGGCGAGCTGGTCAGCAGCGCACGGGCGTGGACCAGCACGATCGGGTCGTTGTCGACGTAGACCACCCGGGACTCCGGCGCCACCGCCTGGACCACCTCGTGCAGGTTGGGCGAGGTGGGCAGGCCGGTGCCGATGTCCAGGAACTGCCGGATGCCCTGCCGAGCGGCGAGGTAGTGGGCCACCCGGGTCATGAAGTTGCGGTTGGCCCGCATCGAGGTCGGCAGGTTCGGCCACACCGCGGTGATTTTCGCGGCGGCCTCCCGGTCCGCGGCGAAGTTGTCCTTACCCCCCAGCAGGTAGTCGTAGACCCTGGCGGAGTGCGGGACATCGGTCTTCAGGTCGACGGAACTCACCGGTACCTCCTCGTTCGCGCGGATGAGCGTAACCCGGTTCAGCTATGAGTGTGGAGGTCGGAGAGGATGCCGTCGAGTACGTCGAAGGTACGCTCGGGCGGCTCCGCCTTGACACACATCACTTCCATCGCGGTGGTGTACTGGTCGACGTCTTCGCGCTTGTCCAGGTACACCGCGCTGGTGAGCTGTTCGATGTAGACCACGTCGGGCAGTTCCGGGTCGGGGAAGCGCAGGATGCTGTACGAGCCGCCGGCCGCCGCGTGCCCGCCGACGTCGAACGGGATGACCTGGAGCCGGACGTTGGGCAGCTTCGCCGTGGCGATCAGCGCCTCGATCTGGCCGCGCATCACCTCGACGCCGCCGACCGGACGGCGCAGGGCCGTCTCGTCGATGACCACCCACAGTTGTACGGGTTCGGGCCGGGTGAGGATCTGCTGCCGGCTCATCCGCAGCTCGTGCGGATCAGGTTCGCGGCCGACTCCAGCCCGACGTACGCCTGGAACCAGTTGGGTGTGACGTCGCCGTACCGGTGCCACCACCCCGGGGTGTTGGCCTCCTTGGCCAGCGCCACCAGCCGGCTGCGCTCCTCCTCGTCGTGGCAGCCGTACAGGGTCAGCAGGTCGGCGATGTCGCGTTCCTTGAAGCTGACCCGACCCAGCTCCATCCGGCTGATCTTCGACTCGGACGAGCGGATCTTCCAGCCGGCGTCCTCCCGGCTGATCCCGCGCGCCTCCCGCAGCCGCCGCAGGTGGGCACCGAGCAGGACGCGCAGGATGGTCGGGCCGGCCGAGCCGCCCTCCTGCCCGCGCGTCACCACGCCGCTGACCTCCGAAGGCTCACGACGGCTGTACCGACCGTCCGACGATGCTCCGTGGGTAAGCATGGCATGGGCGCAGCGTAGCCAGGATCATCCGGACACCCGATCGTCAGGGGTCCGGACGATCCCCGGTCGAGGTCAGCGGGTCGGGTCGAGGACCAGCTTCCCGGAGGTACGCCGGGCCCGCATGTCCTCGTGCGCCCGGCGGGCCTCCGACAGCGGATACTCCCCGCCGGTCACCACCCGCAGCGCGCCCTTGGACACCAGGGCGTACAGCTCGGACATGGCCTGGGGCATCAGCCCGGGTACCCGGAAGGCGTGCGGCAGCCACATGCCGGCCACCGTGGTGGAGTGGGCCAGCAGGCCGGCCGGCGCGATCGGGGTCGGCGGCTGCCGGTTGGCCATGCCGTAGAAGGCCAGCCGTCCGAACGGGGCCAGCGCGGCCAGGCTCTGGTCGGTGATCCGGCCGCCGGTCATGTCCAGCACGATGTCCACCCGCTGCCCGCCGTTGGCCTCGCGCAGGGCCTCGGTCATGTCCTCGGCGTCGGCGTCGACGGTGGTGTCCGCACCCAGCTCCGTCGCGAGGTCCCGCTTCGCGACGCTGCTCGCGGTGGCGATGACCCGGCCGGCGCCCCACGCCTTGGCGAGCTGGATGGCCAGGCTGCCGACCCCGCCGGCCCCGGCGTGCACGACGACGCTCTCCCCCTCCTGGAGGTGGACGCTGCGGCGCAGCAGCAGCCAGGCGGTCGCGCCCTGGACGATCAGGCCCAGCGCCGTCACGTCGTCGATACCCTCGGGTACGTCGAAGGCGGTCCGGGGATCGACCACGGCCCGTTCGGCGTACCCGCCGCTGGATACCAGCGCGACGAGCCGCCGGCCGTCGTCGGTCCGCCCGACGACCTCGCCACCGGGGATCAGTGGCAGCTCGCTCTTGGACAGGTACGTGTTCTCCGCCTGGTGGGTGTCGGCGTAGTTGATCCCGGCCCGGTCGACGGTGACCAGGAGCTGACCGGCACCGGGTACCGGCTCGGGTACCTCGGTCAGGGTCAGCACCTCGGGACCGCCGAACTCGGTGATCTGGATGGCACGCAACGGATTACCCCTTCTGGGTCGGGGCCGCGACCGGCTCGGTCGGGCGGATCCCGGGTACGCCCGGGAAGCGGTACGGTTCGCCGGGCCGGCCGGGCTGGACGTACCAGGCCTCGCCGGTACGGCCGCTGGAGAGCGCCGCGAGGAAGGTGTCCACGACGGTGGACACGTCGAGCAGGGGTACGCCGGCGTCGGCGAGGGTACCCCGCAAGCCGTCCACGATCCGGGTGTCGGTGTAGCCGGGGCAGACGGCGTTCACCCGTACCCCCTCGGCTTTCCAGGCCAGGCCCAGCGCGCGGACCAGGGCGATGACCGCGGCCTTGTTCGCCCCGTAGACCGGGTCCTGGGGCAGCGGCGCCAGGCCGCCGAGGCTGGCCGTGACCAGGATGTCTCCGCCGCCCCGGGCGCGCAGCGCGGGCAGCGCGGCGTGCGCGCCGTAGACCACGCCGTCGAGGTTGACGGCCATCGCCCGGCGGTACCGGTCGGGGTCGAAGTCCCCGCCCAGCCCGAAGCCGGTGGCCACGCCGGCGTTGAGGGCGACGAGGTCCAGTCCGCCGAACTCCCGTACCGCCAGGGCCACGGCCGCCTCGTTGTCGGCCAGCACCCCGACGTCGCAGCGGATGAACCGGCCGCCGATCCCGTCCGCGACCGCGCGCCCGGCGTCCTCGTCCACGTCGGCGACCACCACACGGGCGCCGGATCCGGCCAGGCGGCGGGCCAGCGCGGCGCCGATGCCCTGCGCCCCGCCGGTGACCAGCGCGACGCGATCCTTGGTACGCGAGGGGTTCATCCGACAGCCGCGATCTCGACGGGTACGCCGTTGAGCACGGCGGTACCGGACAGCGGGTCGACCCGCAGGTCGTCGGTGAGCCGGTTGGTGTTGACCCCGGCGTGCCGGCTGGCGACGGACAGTTCCGTGCCGGGCCGGTCGTGGCCCCAGCCGTGCGGGATGCTCACCACGCCCGGCGCGATGTCGTCGGTGACCTCCACGGTCAGCTCCACCCGGCCGACCCGCGAGGTCACCGCGGCCCGCCCGCCGTCGGCCAGGCCCAGCCGGGCCGCATCGCCCCGGTTCACCACCAGCGTGCACAGCTCCCGGCCCTTCACCAGCCCCGGTACGTTGTGCATCCACGAGTTGTTGGACCGCAGGTGCCGGCGCCCGATGACGACGAAGCCGTCCGGCTGCGGCGCCGGTTCGTCCGCCAGCGACCGGACCTGCGCCACGATCGGCTCCGGGCACAGCTCGATCCGGCCGGACCGGGTACGCAGGATCTCCGGGATCCGCGGCTCCAGCGGCCCGAGGTCGATCCCGTGCGGATGCTCCTTGAGCCTGGCCAGGGACAGGCCACCGGGTACCGCGCCGAACCGGTCGCCGTACGGGCCGGTCCGCAGCCGCAGGTCCAGCAGCCGCTCCGCGCGGGTGTCCCCGTGCAGCGCGGCCCGCAGCTCGCCGACGTCGACGCCGGACTCCTTGCCGGCAAAGGCTTC
>VAXX01000425.1 GCA_005885115.1 Actinomycetota bacterium
GCCCATGGCTCCTTTTTGTACTTCACGGGCACATCTGCGGCGTTTCGTGGCAGGTCCCGAACGTGGCCCAGGCTCGCCTCGACGACATACCCGGGACCGAGGTAGCCCGCGATCGTCTTGGCCTTCGCCGGTGACTCGACGATGACCAGACGTTTTACGGTGCTCGGCACGGTACTCCCAATACTCACGGTCGGCGGCTGTCAAACGTAACGTAGTGCCCGATGGTTGGCGATGAGTCAGACATCGCCAGACGGCGCCACCGTACACCTGCTGTCAGCGCCGCGTCGCGTCACGTCGCTGTGGCGGGTGCTACACCGCAGGCCAGGCGCCTTCCGGCGCGGCGGCCGGCGGATCACCCAGCAGCTCGGCCAGCCGGGCGATCCGGCGCCGCCCGGTGATCCGGTAGCCGGGGCCGCCGGCCCGGGCGGACAGCAGCGTGGCCGGCAGCCCGACCGCGGCCAGCGCCGCGCCCACCGCGGGCCACGCGGGCTCGTCGTTCGGCCCCAGCGCGAACGTGAAGCCCAACCCGTCGAGACTTCCCGCGGCCGCGGCCCACAACCGCAGCCGCCGGCCGTCCAGACCAAACCCCCGCGGGGGTACCTTCACGGCGCCGCGCAGCCACGCGACCCCCAACGGCGCCAGTACGGTCGTGTACGCGGTCCGGACGCCGATGTGCTCCTCCACGGTGGATACGCAGGTCACCGCGAGCCCACGGGTACGCAGCTCGGCGTGCAGCACCTGGGCGCGCCACAGTTCGTCGACGACCACCGACACCCGGGCGGTGCCGCCCATCCGTACCACCTGACCCGGGCCGGCCAGCAGCCCTTCGAGGTCGGCCGGCGCGGGCGGCGCCGCCTCCACCCCGAACAGGGACAGTTGCCGGCCTACCCGCACGCCGGTACCTCGTCGAAGTCCTTGCGGAGCTGCGCCGAGGCCACCTTCGCGGTGTCCACGCCGGCCTTCGCGTACTCCTGGTTCAGCGTCGTCATCGCCTGGCCGACGCCGGCGTAGAAGGTAACGTCCGGCAGCCCGTGCACCGTGTCCCGCGCCTTGCCGTACGCGTCCCGGACCGCCGCGAGGGCGTTGACGAAGCGCTCCGCGATCGCGCCCCCGTCGGTCACGTCCGGTACCCCCGCCCCGGCCACCTTCGCCCGCGCGTCCTCGCTGGCCTGCCGCGCCCCGTCGAGCAGCCGAAGCAGCCGGTCCCGGGCCTGCCCGGCGGTGGTCGCGGACTTCATCTGCTCGGCCGCCCGCGCGTTCAGCGCGGTCAGCCGGTCCCGCCACGGACCTAGCGTCTGGCACACGCTGGTCACCCAGGTCCGGTGCGGTACGGCCGCGGTGCCGCACCCGCTCAGCAGCATGGCCACGAGCACCACCGGGCCCAGCGCGCGACGCATGCCGGTCACTGTACGACTGTTCGAAGCCGGGCTAACAGATAGCAGCGCCGACTCGGGTACTCCACCTCCGGCCACGGCTCCCGGTCGGTCCGCGCGATCACGTCGGACCCGGCGTCGGCGAGCTCGGCGGTGAGCTGGGCCGGGTCGAGGTAGTGGAAGTCCAGGTCCACCGGCTGGCCCCACCACTCGCCGAGGTGGTACGTCGACCCTACCGGCCGGTCGGCCGTCTGGACGTGGAAGGCGACCAGCAGCCAGCCGCCGGGCTGGACGACCCGGGCCAGCTCCCGCCAGGTACGGGCGCGGTCGGCACCGCTGAGATGGATGACCGAGTACGCCAGCACCGCCCCGGCCCACGCCCGGTCCGGTACCGGCAGGTCGGTGCAGCTTCCGACGGTGAAGTCCAGCTCCGGGTACCTGGCCCGGGCCACCGCCACCATCCCGGGTGACAGGTCCACCCCGACGGTACGCACGCCGAGCCCGGCCAGGTGTGCGGTGACGTGGCCGGGTCCGCATCCGACGTCGCCGACCGTACCGGCGCCGACCAGCTCGGCGAACAGTGCGTAGAGCGCCCGGTCGACCGGTTTGCCGGCCAGCTCCCCACCGATCTCCTGCGCGTACCGTCCGGCGATCGTGTCGTAGCTTGCCCGTACCGGATCCATGACGGTGAAAATAACGCAGCCGGCGCCGACCCGTGCGGGTCGGCGCCGGCTGCGTGTCGTCCGGTCAGACCTTGGCGCGGGACTTGCCCGTACCCACCGCGGACTTCGCGGGTACGCCCTCGCCGGCCTCGATCTCGGCCGGCTCGGCGCTCTCGTCGCCCGCCGACACGGCGATCGGCTTGCGCTTGCTCCAGGTCACCGCCGCCACGATGATCAGCGCGGCCACGACGGCCACGGTGATCCGCAGCGGGGTGTTGGCGGTGCTGCCCGTGCTCCACAGCACGACCGCGGGCGCGATCAGCAGGGAGACCAGGTTCATCACCTTCATCAGAGGGTTGATCGCCGGGCCGGCGGTGTCCTTGAACGGGTCGCCGACGGTGTCGCCGATGACCGTCGCGGCGTGCGCCGGGGAGCCCTTGCCGCCGAACTTGCCGTCCTCGACCAGCTTCTTCGCGTTGTCCCAGGCGCCACCGGAGTTGGCCAGGAACACCGCCATCAGCGTGCCGGTGGCGACCGCGCCGGCCAGGTACGCGGCCAGGGCGCCGAAGCCCAGGCCGAACCCGACCGCGATCGGGGCCAGCACCGCGAGCAGCCCCGGCGTGATCAACTCACGCTGGGCGTCCCGGGTGCAGATGTCGACCACCTTGCCGTACTCCGGACGCTGGGTGTAGTCCATGATCCCGGGGAACTCCCGGAACTGCCGGCGTACCTCGAAGACCACCGCGCCCGCCGAGCGGGACACTGCGTTGATCGCCAGGCCGGAGAACAGGAACACCACGGCCGCGCCGATGATCAACCCGACCAGGCTGCGCGGGTTGGCCACGTTGAGCGCACCGGAGAGCTCCGCGAGTGCGTCCTTGACGCCCGCCTTGCCCAGCGCCGCCTGCACGGTGTCGGTGTACGACCCGAACAGGGCGGTCGCCGCCAGTACCGCGGTCGCGATCGCGATGCCCTTGGTGATCGCCTTGGTGGTGTTGCCCACCGCGTCCAGGTCGGTCAGCACCCGGGCGCCGGCCTCGTCGATGTCGCCGGACATCTCCGCGATGCCCTGCGCGTTGTCGGAGATCGGACCGAAGGTGTCCATCGCGACGATGACCCCGACCGTGGTCAGCAGACCGGTACCGGCGAGCGCCACGGCGAACAGCGACAGCGTGATGTTGCCGCCACCGAGCAGGAACGCCCCGTACACGCCGGCCCCGATGACCAGGGCGGAGTACACGGCGGACTCGAGCCCCACCGAGATAC
>VAXX01000426.1:0-4612 GCA_005885115.1 Actinomycetota bacterium
ACCCGCTGTCCCAGCCGAACGTGTCGCCGGTCGGCGTGGGCAGCTCCTGCCAGCGCTGGTCACCGGCGAACACGTCGGCGTAGTCGTGGCTGAACATCTCGCTGGCGATGGCCGACTCGATGATCTCCTCGATCTCGTGGTCGTCCGGCCAGATGTCCCGCAGATAGACGGGGTTCCCGTCGCTGCCCTCGCCGAGCGGCTCGTTGGCCAGGTCGATGTCCATCGTGCCGGCCAGCGCGTACGCCACCACCAGTGGCGGGGAGGCGAGGTAGTTCATCTTCACGTCCGGGTTGATCCGGCCCTCGAAGTTGCGGTTGCCCGACAGCACCGAGACGACGGCGAGGTCGGCCTCGTTGACCGCCTGGCTGACCGGCTCGGGGAGCGGGCCGGAGTTGCCGATGCAGGTCGTGCAGCCGTAACCGACCAGGTAGAAGCCCAGCTTCTCCAGGTACGGGGTGAGCTCGGCCTTCTCGTAGTAGTCCATGACGACCTTGGACCCGGGGGCCAGCGTCGTCTTCACCCACGGCTTGGTGGTGAGGCCACGCTCGACGGCGTTCTTGGCCAGCAGCGCGGCGCCGATCATCACCTGCGGGTTGGACGTGTTGGTGCACGAGGTGATCGCGGCGATGACGACCGCGCCGTGGTCCAGCTCGTACTCCACGCCGTCCGCGCTGGTCACCCGGACCGGGTGGCTGACCCGGCCGCCGGCGCCCAGCGCCGCCGACTCCAGGTCGTGCGGCTCGTCCTCCGGGTCGCTGTGCCCGGGGGTCGGGGAGTCCGACGCCGGGAACGACTCGGCGCTGGCCTCGTCGGCGTGGCCGCCGATGCCGTTGCGGCCGCCGTCGGCGTAGTCGGACAGCGCGCCGCGGAACAGGGTCTTGGCATTGGCCAGGGGTACCCGGTCCTGCGGCCGCTTGGGCCCGGCCAGCGAGGGCTCGATCGAGCTCAGATCAAGTTCCAAGCGCTGGGAGTACGCCGGCTCGCCGGCCGGGTCGTGCCAGAGCCCCTGCGTCTTCGCGTACGCCTCGACGAGCGCGACCTGCTCGGCGGTACGCCCGGTCAGCTCCAGGTACCGCAGCGTCTCGCCATCGATCGGGAAGATCGCGCAGGTGGAGCCGAACTCCGGGCTCATGTTGCCGATGGTGGCCCGGTTGGCCAGCGGTACCGCGGCCACGCCGGAGCCGTAGAACTCCACGAACTTGCCGACCACGCCGTGCTTGCGCAGCATCTCGGTGATGGTGAGCACCAGGTCGGTCGCGGTCGCCCCCTCGGGCATCTCGCCGTACAGCTTGAAGCCGACCACCCGGGGGATGAGCATCGACACCGGCTGACCGAGCATCGCCGCCTCGGCCTCGATGCCGCCCACGCCCCAGCCCAGTACGCCCAGCCCGTTGACCATCGTGGTGTGCGAGTCGGTGCCGACGACGGTGTCCGGGTACGCCTGGCCGCCCCGGGCCATCACCACCCGGGCCAGGTCCCCCAGCGCAGGAACTGGTACCGCTCCCGGTTGCGCCCGTACTCGAACTCGACGTTGCGCTCGAAGGCGTCCGCGCGCCCGAAGACGTCGGCGATGACCGAGTGGTCGATCACCAGCTCCGCCGGCGCGAGCGGGTTGACCTTGGACGGGTCGCCGCCCAGGTTGCGTACCGCCTCGCGCATGGTGGCCAGATCGACGACGCACGGTACCCCGGTGAAGTCCTGCATGAGTACCCGCGCCGGGGTGAACTGGATCTCCACGCTCGGCTCGGCGTCCGGGTCCCAGCCGCCAAGCGCCCGGATGTGTTCGGCGGTGACGTTCGCCCCGTCCTCGGTCCGCAGCAGGTTCTCCAGCAGGACCTTGAGACTGTACGGGAGCCGTTCGTGACCGGGTACCCGGTCGATCCGGAAGATCTCGTGGCTGGCGTCACCGACGCTCAGCGGGGTCTTCGCACCGAAGCTGTCGAGGCTGGCCACGTCGAACTCCTTCACCCGTCACGTCTGTCCTGGAGCAGTCTCTCGCAACACGCCTGACACGTCTGAGCAAGGGGTGCTCCCAACAACCAAACCGTACGTCCGTCTTGTTATTCACGCAAGCCCCAGGAGTATTGCTAACCGTATGTCTTTCCACCTACCCTCGGATACATGAAGACGATGATTGATCTGGACGACGAGGCGCTCACGCTGGCGGCCAAGGAGTTGGGCACGACGACAAAGAAGGACACCGTGAACGCGGCTCTGGTCTTCGTGGCAAACCGGCGCCGGCGCATCGAGCAACTGCTCGACGATCCGTACGCGCTGGGCACCGGCCCTGACATCGGCGATCCGGAGATCATGCGGCAGGCCCGTCGGTGACGACGCCGCTCCCGTCGGGGCGGCTCTATCTGATCGACACCTCCGCCCATACGCGCACGGCCAACCCGACAGTCCGCGCGATGATCGCCGGGCTGATCGCCGACCGGGCAGCCGCGACCTGTGTGACGGTCGACCTGGAAGCCGGCTACTCGGGCCGCACCCACGCCGACGTGCGTACCATCGCCCAGCGTCGCAAAGAGCTCTATGTCGTCCTGCCGATCACCGAGGCCATCGCGGAGCGCGCCCGCGAGGTGCAACTCCGGATGGCCGCGCGCGGGCACCATCGTGCGGCCGGCGTCGTCGACCTGCTCACCGCCGCGGTAGCCGAGCATCACGGCGCCGTGATCCTCCATTACGACGGGGACTTCGCCCACATCGCCGCGACCACCGGTCAGGCGCACGCATGGGTGGTACCCCAGGGAAGCATCGACTGACCGACCGGCGGGGTGCCGATATTTGATACCTGACGTTGCGTGATTGCCGCACACTGAGCGGCATGCGTGTGCAGTTTGTCCGAAGTGATCACGGTGCGGGGTATGCCGTACTGATCCTGCGGGAGGACGGCGTGACCGTCCGGCTTCCGGGGTACGACCGGACCTTCCGGGTACCCCATGACCTCGCGCACCTCGTCGCGGAGCGCGAGTTCCGGTTGGCGCGAGGGGTCTTCGGCTGTATCGCGGCCGGCGCGATGTTCACCAACATGTCGCTGGTCGAGGGGCGGACCCGGTACGACGCCCGGGCCCGGTCCCGCGCGGTGCTGCGGGCCAACGCCGCCGAGCTCGGGCTGGCCGAGTGCCTGTCCGGAGTCGTCCACGACGCGGTCGAGTACGAGCTGGAGGCCGGCGCGGCGTACCGGCGGCTGCGCGAGTCGTGGGGCGCGCTGCGTCCGGAACCGTGCCCGTACCGGCCGGCGGACCTGCGCCGCGCGGTCGACGTGCTGGACGAGCTCGGCCGGCGCTGGCGGACGGTCGGTCCGGGGGAGCGGCTGGCGCTGCGCTGGACCATGCCGGCCGGGCCGGTCCCGGTATCCCGGTCCGACCGGCGCCCGGCGACCGCCCGGCGGGCCCGGGCGGTCGCGTCGCGGTGAGCCGGGTCAGCGCCCGCCGTCGCGGCGCGGGCGTACCAGGGTGAACCGGTCCACGGGGGTCAGGGTGCCGAACGGTCCGGCCACCGCGTAGTACGTGACGGTCATCGTGGTCGGGCCGCCGGCGTGGGTACCGGGGTCCACCTCGAACGCGGCGAACCCGTACGGGTGCTCCTTGTCCCGGAACGCCGACCAGGGCGCGGACTCCTGTACGTACACCGGCGGCCGCTTGCCGTTGGGTCCCACCGGACCCACGCCGGTGATGACCCGGCAGGCGGCCGGCTCGAAGAACAGCGCGTTGGACGGCGCCGACGTCCCGCCGCCACCGATCACCATGTGCACCGTGCCCTTTGACGTGTCCACAGTGGACAGATCGGTGGCGACCGGGACCGGGGTCAGCGTATCGGTAGGCGAGGCGCCCCGGATCGGGTGCGAGCGCTCGTAGTGGTGCTCGTGCCCGCAGACCACCAGGTCGACCCCGTACGCGTCGAACAGCGGTACCCACTCCTCGCGGATCCCGCGGTCGGCCCCGTTGAACCGGTCGGCGGTCGAGATGACCACCTGGTGCATGACCACCACCACCCAGTCGACGTTCTCGTCGGCCCGGGCGGTGGCCAGTTCCCTTTCCAGCCAACGCTTCTGCGCCCCGGCGGAGTATCCGCGCACGTACGAGTTGCCGCCGTCCTGGTAGCAGACGTCGTCGTTGTTGAGGCTGATGACCCGTACCGAGCCCGCGGTGAACGCGTACCACAGGCCCAGCGTCTCTGAGTCGCCGTTGTTGGACGGCACCGCGAAGTAGGACTGGTACGCCCCGTACCCGATGGGTCCGTTGCCCAGCTCGTTCTCGTGGTTGCCGGCCGCCGGCATCCACGGCCGGAAGCGCGCGGATCGGCTGTTGTTGAGGAACCAGTCCGACCAGGTACGGATCCGGTCGGTGGAGATGTTGGCGTAGCACAGGTCGCCGTTGACGAGGTGGAACAGCGGCGCGATCCGCTCGATGCCGGTCACCGTGTCGGCACCGGCGGGCGAGCCGAGGTTGTCGTTCACCCAGGCACCGGAGGCGGACAGCTTGCCCATCGTCGGGGTGCCCTGGTCGCCGAAGCTGGTGAAGGTGAACGGCGCCCGGCCGCGCGGCGCGGTCCGGAAGAACCCGGGGATCGGCGTGGTGCCCTCGTGCAGCGCGGCGTAGCCGTACTC